>CAYYCU010000030.1:3282-7058 GCA_964470415.1 uncultured Ruminococcus sp. | reverse complement strand
TTCGACCGCAACATCAAGAACCTTGAGCAAAAGTCCGTCTGCCGTATAAATGCCGATTTTTCCGTTGCTTTCACGAACGCAAAACGTGAGCTTTTCGCTTTGTGCCGTATTGGTTGAAACTTGCACGGAGTCTCCCGTGCCGTTCATATTTTTCATAACCTCCATGCAGCTGTTTAATTGTTGAACCAGCTCCGTTGCTCGGCTTTGCACCGTACCGCTCTCATCAATGGCGTTCCGCAACACCACAAGGGCAGTGATGCAGAACGTAAGACAAACAATCAGAATAAAACAGCATAGAATCGTTAAAATTTTTGAAGTATCCATATGCTTTCTCCTCTCACATTTTTTTACACTGCGGGTAATGTTAGCATATCCCGTTTTGCGGGTATTATGCGAATAAATGTGGAATACTGAATTTGTATTGCAATCCGAGAAAAAAGGAGGCGGTTTGGATTGAAAAAGAAGGGAAAGCAAAGAATCGGCATACGGATATGGATTTTACGAGCGCTGGCATTTTCCTTTTTTGCAATGTTTGCGATTGCTTTGGGGCTCGGTATCTACGTTTCCAATCATTTTGTTTTTCGGTTTCCGAATGAAATTTTGCAATTGTCCGCAAAAGGGGAGTCTCCGCGTTTTTTTGTATATCAATTTACCGACCGTGCAAACCGCGAAGGTGCTTTGGAAGAAGTCACCGAAACTGTATTTGCGCAAAAGACGAGCGTGTATGTGCCGTATAACGAGATTCCGAAGCCGCTGATTCAAGCGTTTGTGGCAATTGAGGACAAGCGCTTTTTTGAGCATAACGGAGTGGACTGGTATCGCACAGTGGCTGCGGGGCTCAATCACATTTTGGGCTCTTCCAATCGGTTTGGCGCTTCTACCGTTACACAGCAGCTCGTCAAAAATTTGACCGGAAACGATGAAGTATCCGCCAAACGAAAAATGCAAGAAATTTTATATGCGCTGGATTTGGAACGCGAATTGGATAAAACTGAAATTATGGAACTGTATTTGAACGTGATTCATTTTTCGGACCAGTGTGACGGAATTGCGCAAGCGGCAATGCATTATTTTTCCAAAACACCGATGAAACTGACGGTTTCGGAGTGTGCTTCCATTGCCGCTATTACAAACAGTCCCTCTTATTATAACCCGATTCGCCATCCGGAAAACAATTTGATGCGAAGAAATTTGATTCTTTCCGAAATGTACAATCAAGGTTATCTGAACCGAGAGTCGTACGAAAATGCTGTTTCCGAGCCGCTTTCTCTTTGCGTACAAAATGAAAATTGCAGTGACGGCGTCAATTCTTGGTATGTGGATATGGTAATAGAGGATGTCTTGTCCGATCTTATGACGGAATACGGAGTCAACCGTGCAACGGCTTCTAAAATGCTGTATTCCGGCGGCTTGCGCATTGAAATGGCAATGGACAGCGAGGTGCAAAAAATTGTGGAAACGTATTATCGAACGGCTGTCCGAACGCCGGTTAATGCCAACGGGGTTTCCGCACAGTCGGCTTTGATTGCCATTGACAGCCGAACCGGTGATATTCTCGGCGTTGCCGGTTCCATAGGTGAAAAAAAGGGAAATCGGTTGCAAAATTTTGCAACACAGACCTTGCGGCCGCCCGGCTCGGCACTCAAGCCTATTAGCGTTTATGCGCCTGCGCTGGAAGAGGGATTAATCAACTGGGCAAGTGTTTACGATGATGTTCCAACCGATTTCGATATAGCGGGAAAAACAGCCTGGCCGCGCAATGCAACGGGTGTATACCGCGGGTTGACCAATGTTTCCTATGCCGTGGCGCATTCCACCAATACCGTTGCTGTGCGTATTTTAAAAGAATTGGGACTTGAAAAATCATATTCCTTTACCAAAGAACGATTCCATTTGAACACTTTGGTATCTCAAAAGGGTGCGAACGACTGCGACTTGGCGGCGCTTGCTTTGGGACAGCTCAATTATGGGGTAACATTGCGGGATTTGACAACGGCTTACACGGTTTTTGCGGACGGCGGGGTATATCATCCTTGGCATTCCTACTACCGTGTAACAGATTCCGATGGAAAAATTCTTCTTTCTTCGGCAGATCGGGGGGAAATTGTGATATCCGAGGGGAACGCCGCAATTATGACCAAGCTTTTGCAGGGTGTCATTCAAAACGGAACGTCCTCATCGGTTACGCTCGGACAGACGGTAGAATGTGCGGGTAAAACAGGAACGACCAATCGGGACGGAGACCGCTGGTTTGTTGGCTATACGCCCGATGTAATTTGCGGAGTTTGGTGCGGATACGAGTATCCGGAACCGTTGGCGGGACGCAACATGTGTATTGATATTTGGAACAGTGTAATGCGGGACATTGCAGAGAAAAAAGGCGGGAGAACCGAGTTTACGGTGCCCTCATCGGTGGTGCGTGCCACCTATTGCAAGGATTCCGGAGAACTGATTGGAGAAACCTGCTTGCACGATCCGCGCGGAGACCGTTCGGAAGTCGGTTGGTTTTTAAAGGGAAGCGAGCCCGATACGGTTTGTACACGTCATGTGCTTTGTGAATACGATGCGGTATGCGGCGGAATTTGTCACGGAAATTGCCCGAAAGAAAATGTTGAATCGATTGCGTTTATTCGGATAGAACGCGATTTTCCCATACAGATTTATGTCAGCGATGCACAGTATGTTTACGATGAAAATCCGCAGACGCTGGCTCCGAACGAAGATGCGACAAAAGCGTATTTTGCAAAAGAAAAACATGGATTTTGCGGAATTTCCGCTGTCACCAAACCATATAACCGTTCCTGTACAGAGCACCTTTTGCCGCCGCAAAAGGAAAGTCCGTGGGATTATTTGATTTCCAAATTTGAAGTTTCCGAAGATGAATAAAGAGCGGCACCTGCTCATATTGTGTAACAGAGGTGCAAAAAAACAGCACCTCGGAGCGGAGGTGCTGTTTTGCATAAGAGAAAATACGGGAAAATGACGGTAAATGCATGGTTAAATGCCGAAATGGAGCAAGTCAATCCGTTTGCAATGATTGCAATTGGTATTGTGTTTACGGTCGGCGGTATTTTGGTGCGTGCGTTTGTCGGTAATCCGTATCGCACCATGCTGGAGCTTGGCATCGGCGATTTGGTGCCGCCCGTTTGGCTGATGACTTTTTTATGGTCGGTTGCATTTTTTACGGTCGGCGCTGCCGCAGGCTTTGTTTTGAGTTACCGTTGCGGTGGGTTGGACGGCGAAAAATACAAGGGCGGCATGCTGTTCGTTTTACTTGCCGTTTTGGAGCTTTGTTGGTATCCGACTTTATTTGGCGCCAATCTTATTTTTCTCAGTATGTTGGAGAGCATTGCAATCCTTTGCTTTGCCATTGCCGTTACCGTCTCCTTTTATCGCGTCAGCAAATTTGCGGGAATGATTTTGCTTTTTCACGATATTTGGTTGATTTATATGCTGATTTTGAATTTTGCCGTTTTTTTCCGAAGCTGATTTTTAATGCTTCCAACCGCCGTGATTGCCGTTTTTCTTTTTTGCGGCGGTTGGGGGCGGAGACAGTTTATCACTGAAATATTTATCCCATTTGTGTTTTCTTTTTTTGGCAAGAATATATTCTGTAATGATCCATGCGCATAAAACCGCAACAAAGAAAACGGCGCCCGCACGGAATACCCGGCTTTCCGTAAGTGCCTGAATGCTTTTGATACTGCTGATAAAGCTGCTGCGCTCGGCGCTTTCCGCCGTATAAAGCGGCAGGGTATCCAGCACTTTTCCGTTGT
>CAYYCU010000030.1:0-3182 GCA_964470415.1 uncultured Ruminococcus sp. | reverse complement strand
GTATCGTACACCCATTCAATGAGTCGGTTTGTAATGGTGTAGGCGTAATTTTTATCGGTTGTTTCGGTTCCGTCCATTACAATGCAAAGATAACTGTTGTCCTTATAGGTTGCAAGCGTAACCACGCAGTAACCGGCGGAAACGGTATAACCCGCGTTCATTCCCCGGCATTTACTGTTGTAATATGCTTTTGTATCGGAGGCTGCAATCAGTTCATTGCGGTTGTAAAAGGTCTTGGCAGACATTTTTTCGGTTGCCGCAAAGGAATAACGCTGGGTAGAAGTGATTTTCATATACAGTTCGTTTTGTGCGGCTGCCATGGCAACCAAAGCCAGCTCGGAGGCAGTTGTATAGGAATTGTCATCAATTCCCGTAACATCGGAAAACAGGGTGCTTTTTGTCCCTATTTTTTTTGCTTCTCGGTTCATTTCATCCACAAATGCCTGTGAAGAACCGTAAGTATAGCAGGCAAGCACTTCGTAAGCATCGTTGTAACCTCCGCAAAGCGCCGCATACAAAAGCTGTTCAACCGGAATGCTGTCCTCTGCCTGAAGATACAGCTGCCGATATCCGGCGGGAACCGTCAGCATATCGGCAACAACGGTGACCTGTTCCGAAAGCCGCTCCTCCAAAGCGCGGCAAAGCAGCAATCCCGCCATGATTTTGACCGTTGAGCCTGCGTGCAATGTTTGTTCTTCATTTTTGGAAAGAATTGCGGTTTGGCTTTCCAAATGATAAAACCAAACGGCTGTTGCTTCCGTTAAGGAGGGCGTTGTGCTTTCCTCTTGCGCAGAAACGGAAAGACAGAGCGAAAAGAGAATTGCAAGTACCGTTAAGAGGCAACCGACTTGCTTGTATTTGTATTTTATTCGCATAGCGGTTCCTCCTCCTGTTTTACAAAATTCGATAATGTTTTGCCGCTTCCGCATCGGCTGTAATTTGTTCGAAAAGCGCGGCGGCGCTCAAGAATTTTTGTTCGGGACGTAAAAATTTCAAAAAAGAAATTTCAACCGATTTTCCGTAAAGATTTCCGGAAAAATTCAACAAATGGGTTTCACAGTTTACGGAAGCCGAACGGTCAACCGTTGGATGTGTCCCCACATTGGAGACGCCGCGATAGCATTGGTCGTCCAGTATGCAATCCGTAATATAAACGCCGTGCTTTGGAATAAGAAGCTTTTCGGGAAAAAACTGGTTTGCGGTTGGAATGCCGTGCGTGCGTCCGAAAGCTTTTCCGTGTATGACTTCGGAGGAAAAGCCGTACGGACGTCCAAGCAAAGAGGTTGCTTCTTCGGTCTGCCCATCGGTTAACAAATTGCGGATGCGCGTGGAGCTGACGGTTTGACCGGCAACTTCGATTTTGGATTGTATTCGTACGGGCGCCTCCAATACGGTTTCCAAATCTTCGGCGCTTCCGCTTCCGTTTTTGCCAAAGCGGTAATTAAAGCCGCAGACGGCAGCCACGCAGTGGCATACATCTTTTAAAATATCGGCGGCAAATGCTTTTGGCGAGAGCTCCATCAAACTCGGAAAATCGGCAAGGAAGGCATATTCCATGCCTTCCTTGTAAAAATAGTGAAGTTTTTGCTTTGCGGTGCATAAATGTGCGGGAGGGACGTTGGGAAAAAGGTAATCGGACGACGGCTCCCGAAAGCAAAAGACGGCACAGGCGGCATTTGGAAAACTTTTTTGGCGCGTTTGAACGGCAAGACGCAACAGCGCGCGGTGCGCAATATGAACGCCGTCAAAATTTCCGAGGCAAATTACGGCATCGGAAGGAAACGGGACAGGCTTGCCTGTTGCAAGCGCAATACATTCAATTGCCTGCATCGGTTGTATTTAACTCCAAATAATTTTTTACCAGCTCACCCATTAACGCATCGCGGTCGATTTTTCGGATGAGCGCGCGGGCGTTACGGTAGTTTGTGATATAGGTGGGATCCTCGGAGAGTAGGTAGCCTACAATTTGCCCAATCGGATTGTATCCTTTTTCACTCATCGCTTCATAAACCTCGCGCAAAATGGCACGCATATCGGAGAGGTTTTCCTGTTCGGTTGCAGTTTGTTTTTCCGTATTCATAAAAGAACTCCTGTTAAAAGACGATTTCTTTTTTTATTATATATGAAAAAATTGCTTTTTTCAAGTCTTTTTCATGAAATATCAAATATTTTTACAAACGCTCTTGACGGATTTCCTTTTTTCGGTTATACTGAAAACAATTACAGGAAAAGAGGGCGAATGGATGCAAATCACATTTTTGGATTTTGGCACGCTTGGAGACGATTTGTCAACTGAGACTTTTTTAAAATTCGGAAGGGTAACGGTTTACCGGTATACGGCTCCTGCCGAGGTAGCGGAGCGCATACAGGATGCGGAAGCGGTCATTGTCAACAAGATAAAATTGAATTCCGAAAATTTGCGCAACGCAACCAAATTACGGCTGATTTGTCTTGCCGCCACAGGCTTTGACAATGTGGATTTGGCATACTGTAAAAGTCACGGAATTGCCGTGTGTAATGTGGTGGGGTATTCCACGCAATGCGTGGCACAGGTTACGGTATCGCTGGCGCTTTCGTTGATTACGCATTTGCATGAATATACATCGTTTGTGCGGAGTGGAGAATATACCGCACGCAATATCCCCAATGCAATCACGCCTGTGTATCATGAAATTGCGGGAAAAACATGGGGAATCATCGGATGCGGCAATATCGGTCGCCGCGTTGCCGATATTGCCGGGGCCTTGGGGTGCCGTGTGCTGGTTCACAAGCAAACGCCCGTATCCGACATGGAATGTGTGGATTTGGAACGCGTTTGCAAAGAATCCGATATTTTGTCTGTTCATACGCCGCTCAATGATTCTACAAGAGGGCTTTTGGACGCCGCACATATTGCCATGCTCAAGCCGACTGCCATTGTTGTAAACGTGGCGCGCGGTGCGGTAACCGATGAAGCCGCGCTGGCAAAAGCTGTACGGGAGGGGCGGATTGGCGGACTCGGCGTGGATGTTTACAGCACGGAGCCGTTTCCAAAAGAGCATCCGTTTACCGCAATTCTCACCCTCCCGAATGTTGCATTGACACCGCATATGGCTTGGGGCGGATATGAAACGCGCGTGCGATTGATGGAAGAAATTGCGGAAAATATAAACGCATTTGAAAACGGCATCAAACGCAACCGT
>CAYYCU010000029.1:1595-13107 GCA_964470415.1 uncultured Ruminococcus sp. | reverse complement strand
AAGCCCAAGCCGACTCCTGTCGGCTTTACGCGTCTATTATAACACAAAAAACAGCACTTGCAAAGAGGCTTTTCGGATTTTCATAAAATATCACAAAAAAAGAAGCAGAGCTCCATACAGGCTCTGCCGTCTTTCTTTTCTTTAGGGCATTTTTTGAATATGCTCGGTAATATATTGCTCCATGTCGGATTCCCGAAGCCCCAGTGCCAAAGCAAGCTCGGCATGAAGATTCCGCTTTGCGTTTTCAAAAAACGAACGCTCGGTATCCGAAATGCGCCGAAAATGAGCCGATGACGCTTGGTTGGAACGCAGATAAACCGTTTTGATTACCCGTACCCATTCCAACGGATCGTGTGTATGCATTGCTTCAATGTATTTGGTGCGCAAAAGTTTGGCGTTGCTCTCCTCAATCGTACGCACAAACGGAATGCGATCCAGCAATTCCTCTGCTTCATCTCGATTTAACAATCGGCGCAAAAAGATTTGGTCGCTTTCAACGGGAATATAAATCACGCTGTTTGGATCATGAATCGGTTTCATTACATAATACATACAGTCGGGCGGCATGCTGTCCAACGGTGCAAGCCGAATATCCGCAATGCGGCAAATTCCCCCCGATTCATGAAATACATAGTCATTCCGATTAAACATGTTCAGACCTCCCATTGCATTTTTACTACTTATATTTTATCATAAATTTCAAAAAAATGTAATAGGCTTTTTTTACAAAATATTTTCTTTTTGATTGGGCTTTCTGCTTGACTTACCGTTGGATAAAAGCATTATTCATCGGGTTCTTCCTGCGGCTTTTGCAACTGTGCTTGAAGCATCATGTCCTTCACTTTCATCAACCGCGTTGTGTTTCCGCGCTCGTTTTCATCCAATTTCATTTTGATACTTTTGACAGCAGCCAAATACTGCGGCATCAAAATGTATTCCAGTGCATTGACGCGCCTGCGGGTACGCTCTATTTCTTCCGCAAGCAGCTGTGCGGTTTTTTCCAGCTCCGCCATGCGCAAAAGATCCTCTGTAATGCCGCTTAATTGCCGTATGGAAGAATCCAACTCACCGGAGGTAAATGCCATACCGTAATTGAAACTTTCGCCATTGCCGGCAGTATGCACACGCAAATCAAAAACAGGAACCGATACGCTCATCATATTTTTATAATCCACCGAAAGTTCGCATTCTTTTTTCGGACAAATCAACGCCTCCTCCAACATTTGAGGACTGCTGACCGCACTCGCCACCGTAAAAGAACGGTAAACTTCGGATAAAACCGCCTCCACACGCTCGCGCAAGCGCTTATCCTCTCGCACCACATCCAAAAACAGACGCATTAACTCGTCTCGCTTGTCTTTGAGCAGTTTATGCCCTTTGCGCGCCGTTTGATAGCGTGTTTGAATCCGCTTCATCTCCATACGCGTGGGGGTGACTCTGAACTCGGCCATTCTTTAGGTGACTCCTTTCTGCAATGATACTTTTTTCAAATCGGTTAAAAGCGCTTTTCTATCTGTTCCGCGTTTTATTCCTTTGGCCAATATTTTTCAATCATCTCCGGCTTAATGCGCTTTAACTCGCTTTTTGGAAGAATGGATAACAGCTTCCAACCGAGATCCAGCGTTTGCTCAATCGAACGGTTTTCATAAAAGCCTTGATGAATATACTGCGCTTCAAACGCATCGGCAAATTTGGCATAAAGGCGGTCAATCGGCGAAAGCGCCGCTTCGCCCAATACCACCATCAATTCTTTGGCTTCCTTTCCGCGCGCATAAGCGGAAAAGAGCTGATTCATTGTACCCGCATGGTCTTCGCGCGTTTTTCCTTCGCCGATTCCCTTATCCTTCAAACGCGAAAGAGACGGTAAAACATCCACCGGAGGAAGATAGCCTTTGCGGTACATTTCACGGGAAAGAATAATTTGTCCCTCGGTAATATATCCGGTAAGGTCCGGAATCGGATGCGTTTTGTCGTCTTCCGGCATGGTAAGAATCGGAATCATGGTAATGGAGCCGGTAGAACCCATTTTTCTGCCCGCCCGTTCATACATGGTGGCAAGGTCCGTGTAAAGATAGCCGGGATAACCGCGTCTGCCCGGAACCTCTTTGCGCGCAGCGGAAACCTCGCGCAACGCCTCGGCATAATTGGTGATGTCCGTCATGATAACCAAAACATGCATGTTGCATTCAAATGCCAAATATTCCGCGGCGGTCAGCGCCATACGGGGCGTGGAAATGCGCTCAATTGCCGCATCGGATGCCAAATTGATGAACAGCACCGTGCGGTCGATTGCTCCCGTCTTCTTAAAGTCGGAAATAAAGAAATCGGCTTCCTCAAACGTAATGCCCACTGCGGCAAATACAACGGCAAATTTATCCTCCGTATTGCGAACCTTGGCCTGTCTTGCAATTTGCGCAGCAAGATTGGCATGCGGAAGTCCCGAACCGGAAAAAATAGGCAACTTTTGACCGCGCACCAACGTATTCAAGCCATCAATGGTGGAAATGCCGGTTTGAATAAATTCGGAGGGATAATAGCGTGCGGCGGGGTTGATAGGCGTTCCGTTAATATCCATTGATTTTTCGGGGATAATACGCGCCCCTCCGTCAATCGGCTCCCCCATGCCGTTAAAAACACGTCCCAACATATGCGGAGATACAGCCAACTGTACGCCGTGTCCCGTAAAACGAACCTTGCTGCTTGCAAGATTGATGCCGGCGGCAGACTCAAATAGCTGTACCAACACATTCCTGCCGTTTATCTCCAGCACGCGGCAACGGCGAATTTCACCGTTTGCAAGCTCTATTTCGCCCAATTCATCGTATTTTACACCCTCGACCTGCTTTACAAGCATCAAGGGACCTGCAACCTCTTCAATGGTTCTGTATTCTCTGATCATTTGCATTTCTCCCTTCATCCCTGCTTTGCAATTTCCGTCAAGTGCTTCATTTGAGATTGGATTTGCGTGAAAATCTCTTCAAATTCCGCATTGAAATCGCGATTGGAAATGACCTTTGCGCGTCCGATGCGTTCATGCACGGATAAGGAGCAAATATCCTCTATATCGACTCCTTCCGCAATGGCGCGTCTTGCTTCGTCTTCATAAGTGAAAATAAGCTTTAACATTGCATATTGCTTTTTCAGCGGCGTATACGCGTCCACGTCCGTAAATGCATTTTGCTGTAAGAAATCCTCGCGGATAGATTGCGCCACATCCAAAGTCAGGCGGTCATCGGCAGACAGCGCGTCCATGCCGACCAGCTTTACAATTTCCTGTAAATCCGCTTCCAATTGCAAGGTTTTCAAGGCTCTTCCCGTGTACGCCGTCCAATCCTTGGAGACATGCTCCGAAAACCAGTCGGAAAGTCTGTCACGGTAGAGCGAATAAGAATTCAGCCAGTTGATAGCGGGAAAATGACGGCGGTATGCCAAAGAGGCATCCAGCCCCCAAAATACTTTGACTATGCGAAGCGTTGCCTGGGTAACCGGCTCGGAGATGTCGCCTCCCTGCGGCGATACTGCCCCGATTGCCGAAAGCGCCCCCTGTCTGCCATCGGAGCCGAGGCAAACAACCTTTCCGGCGCGCTCATAAAATTGAGCCAAACGCGAAGTCAAATAAGCAGGATAGCCTTCTTCTCCCGGCATTTCTTCCAGCCGTCCCGACATTTCACGCAGTGCCTCCGCCCAACGTGAGGTAGAGTCGGCAATTACGGCAACGGAATACCCCATATCGCGAAAATATTCGGCAATGGTAATACCCGTATAAATAGAAGCTTCCCGCGCGGCAACCGGCATATCCGAAGTGTTTGCAATCAGTACCGTGCGCTCCATTAAGGATTTTCCGGTTTTGGGATCCGTCAATTCGGGGAACTCGCGCAATACATCGGTCATCTCATTGCCGCGCTCGCCGCAACCGATGTAAACCACTAAATCCACATCGCTCCATTTTGCCAATTGATGTTGCACCACGGTTTTACCGGATCCAAAGGGACCGGGAACGCACGCCGTTCCGCCCTTTGCAATCGGGAACAGGGCGTCGATCACACGCTGTCCCGTAATCATCGGATCCTCCGGCGGCAATTTTTCACGGTACGGTCTGGCAACACGTACCGGCCATTTTTGCATCAATGTAATATCATGAATGGTGCCGTTGTCATATTTTATTTTTCCGATGCGGTCGGTCACACGGTAATCTCCCTCGCGCAACTCCACAATGACACCGGCGGTCTTTGGCGGAACCATAATCTTGTGCAAAATAACGCTGTTTTCCTGTACCGTCCCGTACACATCGCCCGCTTCCACACGGTCGCCGTATTTTACCGCCGGCGTAAAATGCCAACGCTTTTCACGGTCCAAAGCCGGCTCGTCAATGCCGCGCACCAAATTGGCACCCACCTTTTGACGCATGGTCTCCAAAGGGCGCTGTATGCCATCATAAATATTGGTCAGAAGTCCCGGACCGAGCTCTACGGAAAGCGGTGCTCCCGTAGATACGACTTTGTCTCCGCGTCCGATTCCGGCGGTTTCTTCATATACCTGAACAGAGGCTCGGTCTCCGTGCATTTCGATAATTTCTCCAATCAGGCGATTTTCGCCAACGCGAACCACATCGAACATATTTGCATCGCGCATTCCTTCGGCTACAACCAACGGACCGGATACCTTCAGTATTTTTCCTTCCACCATAATTTATCAGCCTTTCTCTATTTTAAAGCCTTTGCACGTTTTTTAGCTCCAACAGCGGAACCGTTATGGATAACATCCGAAAACACGAAAAAGCTTAACATTGATTTAAGATTTAATCTTTTAAAATGTCAACACCAATGGCACGCTCTACGGCAGAGCGAATATAATTCATGCCAAAGCCCGTGGATCCGCCCTGTCCGGGAATCGAAATCACGGCCGGCAAAGGCATGTCCTTATACCGATTGACGTCATCCTGCAACTGCATGGCATAATTTTCGGTTAAAAAGATGACGGCATATTCGTTGGAACGCGCCATGGCGTGCAATTCTTTTGCCGCCTCCGCCGCGTTGGACGCCTCATGCACCGAAAAGCCAAGTGCCATAAAACCCAACACCGTGTCTCTCTCTCCTATAATTCCGATTTTATACATAGCTTTCGCGAATCCTTTCCCGAACAGTCTCGGTGTTCAGTCCCGCTTCCTTTCCGGCAAGCACAATGCGTAAATTGCGCACGGCATACTCGGTTGCAAGCAGATATGCAACCGGTACCTCTGCACCGTAAGGAATAAACTTTGCCGCTTTGATGCTTTCCATCCAAAAATTATCGGCGCTTCGCTCCAAAGCGGTCAAGGAACGGTCGGTGTCGGAAACCGCAACCGCCAGCTTGCTGTATTCAGAGTAATACAAGCGGCTCCAAAGCGTTTCTTCCCCCGCGTTGAACCATTCCGTCAAGAGCGTGCGGGACAAAAAGCCGCCCTCCAAAAACGATTCCTGCCAAAAGATTTTTCCAAGCTCTCCGCTTTGCATGCGCAAAATACGCACACAAATCATCAAATTGGTCAAATCAATCTTTTGCCGTATCAATTGAATAATAAACGCAACACCGCTTGCTTGCGCACCTGCCAACATATCCCGATAGCATGCACGGTCAAGCAATAAATCTATTTTTTGCGGATCGCGGGTTTTGGCATAAACCGAAACGGCTTCCTCCGCGGCTGTACACATCGCCGCCGGCAACCCGTTAAAGCTTCCGGTTTCTGCCATACGAAGCACATCTTTTACGGAAACGGTTCCAAAATCAAACATCATGGAACGCAAATCTTTTTTTCTTTCCAATCCCTTAATGGCAGCTTTTATATTGTTGCAGTCATAAGGATACCGCCAAATGGACATGCCTTTGTCATCCGGCAACATGGAACACACGGTATCGTATGCTTCCCGCAACAAGGAAAGCAAGGTCTCTTCACGTTGAAACGTTTCACTTTCTTCGTTCCATTCCGGCTCTATACCGTATTCCCGTAAAATATGCCAAGCCTCGTCTGTATTTTTTGCAAGCAACAACCGCTCGATTTTTTCGCGTCCGATCAAGCCGGATTCCAATGCACGGATACGCGCACTGCCGAACAAATAATCTGCCATAAAAACAGTCCTTCCCCTCAAATGTGATCGGATGTGCCGAGCAATGCACGGCTGACATCGCCTTCCAACTCCTCACGGAGCTGTAAAAAAATCATGTCAAGGGAACAGTTGACCTCTATATCGCCGCACCGAAGCACAAATCCGCCGTCTATCGGCAGAGTTTTCTCGGAAAGGACAAGCTTTTTCAGCAGCTGCGGCGAAAGTTTTCCCGCCATTCTTTTTTGAGAATTTTCCAAAATGGCCTGTCCAAAGCGCGCACGGTCATTGGCGTTGAAAAGCAGCTCATATTGCGCGGGTGCCATGGCATCCTCCTCGCCGTAAAGCGTACGGCTGGTACGTTCGGCATCCGCCTGTTCGGAAAGTGCGCCGCAAAGCAATCCAATCATCAAATCGGTGTATTTGTCGGCTTTCCAATTTTTAATTTCCGCATATACGCTTTCAAAAGCCTCGTCTATCAAACTGCTTTGAACCGCCAACAAGGCGTTACGCCGTTTGGTTGCGGCATCTGCTTTTGCGCGGGAAATCATATCGGTCGCCTCACGCTCGGCGTCCTCCGACAGTCTCTCCCGCATTGCATCGGTACGTGCAAGGTAATCGGCGGAAATGCGGTTGCACTGTTCTTGCGCCTCCGCAAGAATACGTTCGGCCTCCAAGTTCGCCTCGGCAACAATTTTTTCGGTAATTTTTTCAAGTCCATTCATTGCCATACAGACCGTATCTCCTTTCCTTTGTTATACTGAAACAAGAGATTATGCGAACAAAACCAAAAGAAGAGATACCAATACCGCAAAAATGGCATAAGTTTCAACCAAAGAAGCGGAAATAATGGATTTACCGGTAGCATCGGGACGCTTTGCCAATACCGAAATACCGGCTGCCGCCACTTCGCCCTGCTTGATTGCGGAATACAGTCCGCCGAATGCGATAGGAAGCGAAGCAAACAGATAATAACCGCCCTGCGCAACCGTTAAAGTAACGGGGGTACCGCCCAATAAGCCCATCTTAAAAATAATCATAAAAGAGGTAACCAAACCGTAAATTCCCTGCGTCATCGGTAACGCCTGCAAAAGAAAGGCTTTGCCGAATTTTCCGGGTTCCTCGCTAATCAGACCGGCGGTTGCTTTTGCCACTAAATTAACGCCTTTTGCCGAACCGATACCGGACAAAAGCGTTGCCAACGCCGCGCCCAGCAAGGCCAGATTGTTGCCGGAGAAAACGGCTCTCCAAAATTCACTCATCGTAGACGGTGATACTGCCTCGGCAGCTGTGTGAAAAATTACACCCATGTTCATTTTTTAATCTCCTTTTTTTATGTGTTTTTATTGGGAACAGAATGGATATCTTCCGAATATTCTTCCGTCGGAAGCGCGGGATCAAACGGCTCTCCGCCGTCCTCATAAAACTTACCGAAAAACTCAATATACTGCAACCGCGCCGCATGCACAAAGGTTCCCAAAATATTGATTCCGATATTCAGCAGATGTCCGAGTATTAAGATAATCAACATAATAAGGAATCCGAACGGTCCCGCCGTGCCGAGGGCCGTAATCATGTTGATGACCTTTGCCACAACGCCCGCTACCATACCGAGTGCCAAAATTCGCGAATACGAAAGCAAATCGGAAGTGTAGTTGATGAGTCCGTATAAACCGCCGAGCCCCTTTGTAATGCGTGAAAAGATGCTCTTTTGCCCGTAACCGTTCAAAAGCAGAATGAGAACCGCTCCGGCAATCGCAACATATTTTGCGACCGTTCCGTTGACCAAAAACAGTCCCAAGCCGGCAAACAACACCCAATACGGGAGAATGGTGCAAATCGCTTCGGCGGCCTGTCCGCGCCGGCAAAGAATGAAGAATTTAACCGCCATACCCGCAATTAAATGCGCGGCTCCCACGCCCAAAGCCAAAATCAGAAACGTCATCGGATCCTCCAAAGGATTTATCCAAAGCCCCGAACTGAAAAAATGGCCGACTTCCGTATCAACCGGAAGATGCAAAATATTGGACATTACGGCAGTGGGCAAATCTCCGAACCATCCGCCAAACAAAACGCCCATCACGGCACTGGAAATTCCGCAAAATCCGAACATGGTCAGCATGCGGCGAAGTCCCGGACGCGGATTTAGCAGCTTGATTCCGCCAAAGCAACAGGCAACCAACAGCAACCCGTACCCTACATCGGCAAACATCAAGCCGAAAATGATAAGGTAAAAGATACTCATAATAAAGGTGGGATCGAAGGTGCCGTACTTTGGATAGGAATACATTCCGATTACCCACTCAAAGTTTGCCGCAAAGCGATTGTTCTTTAACAGAACCGGAGGCTCTTCCCCTTCTTCGGGCTCGTCCAACTCGCACACACACGCAAAAGCGGAAAGTGCATCGGCAACGGCATCCTCGGTAACGGACGGTACCCAGCCCTGTAAAACAATGCAGTTGCGCGTTGCCGCCAGCTTTCGTTTTTGCAGGCAAACGCTTACGGTGGTTGCTTCAATATCGGACAAAATTTCCACGTTATCCAATTGCTCGGACAAATCCCGCAGACCTTCCTCTGCCCGAAACATCTCCGCTTCTATTTCCTGTATGCGTGCTTCCGCCTGCTCGTACGCGCCGCGCGCCGTTGTGGAAATCTCCGAAAAAGCAGCCGGTAAAAAGCCGTTCTCCGACAAAACACGGTCTACCGCTTCTTCTGCGCAACGCATACAGGTTACGGCAAGATAGATACCGCTTTCATCGGCAAGCACTTCCTCGGTATACGCCCCGTTCAATTCCAAATTTTCATAAAGTGCTTCCCGATGAATGGCCGCGGGAACCGAACCGAGCACCAATCGGGTATGCACCGAACCGTCCGCGTTTAGAGGCGCGTCATAAGAAAGCCATGGCTCCAAACCGTTGCGCAAGGTATCCAACCGTGCCTGCTCTGCCTCCAATGCCTTGATGCGTGTTGCAATCTCAAGCGTTTGCACAACCGCTTGCCAAGCCGCTTCGCTCCTGCCGTCCGCGCAAAAAGCCGCGCGGTCAACGCGATGCACATGCCGTCCGATGCCGCGCTTGCGTTGTGTATATTTTGCAAGCAGCGGCACCGCCTGTGCAATATCGGACAGGCGGCGCTCCGCAACCGTTCTTTGCTCTTCCGCGGCGAAGCTGTCGGCAGGCAAAAGTCCCGTTTCCTGCGAGACTTGACGAATTTCCACACATCGCAAACTCATCAACTTGCGTACAATGGCATCCGCATCGGCAGAATATGCCAATACCGTGAGCTTTTTCATTGTACTTACCGACATTTTGCTTCCAACCCCCTGATGATGATTTTTTGTGCAATATTGCGCCGCAAGGCGAACTCATGCCGGAACGCCGCAACCTCATCGGCACACTCTGCCTCCAAGCGTTCGGACATTTGCCGAGTCCGCTCCTGCATTTGCTCCAGCATAATGTTCATTTGCGCTTCCATTTCGGCTTCCGCGCGTTCGTACCCGTTGCGTCCGTCCGACTCGGCCTGCGCAACCGCTTCCTGCGCACGCGCACGCGCCTCTTGAACAATGCGTACAGCCTGCGCCTCCGCCTCCTGAATTTTTAAAATAGATTCTCTTGACATAAAACCTCCTGCGGTTTCCCGTCATTTTTGCTTTTTCATTTTTTATACACGTGTTATCGGTAATTTTTTCTCCAAAAACGCCATTTGGTCGGTAACATTGCGAAAAAAGACCATCTGATTCCCCATGGGATAAATGCCGTCCGGACGGAACGGCAGTTTCTCTTTTGTTAACGGCATGCCGAATTGTTTCAGAATTTGCGAAAAAGGCAGAATCAATTCTTCTTCCGTATCCCAAACATGCGAAATTCGGTGATAGCTTTTTTGCGGCGTTTTCCACTGTCCCGTAAGCTCGGATTCACACAAAAATGCCGCATAATGTTCCGCTTGCCACGGGCAGCTCATTTGCATACGGTACCGTTGCGTTTGAAACCGGGATTTTTCCCGAATGCCGTCCAATGCCAAAAATTCCTTTCGCAGTCCCTCTCCGTGAACTTCTTGCGCCCATTTCATACAGGTCTGTGCCATTTTTTCATAAAAAGCGCGTATTTTCGGTTTGTCGGCCGGCATCAAAAGATACGCGTCCGCGCGTAAAAGAATTTGATACCCCTCACGCACCGTAGCATGCAATTCTGTTTTTTCTATATTCAAAATTCATCGCCTCCTTTTTTACTTCTTATTCAGAAAAGAAGCAAAATATGAGGAGATGAGACACTTTTACAGCAAAAGAAGAACGAAAAAGGGAATAAAGAGCCACTCAAAACAACCTTTTTATTCCCTCATAATCAATCAGTAAAACAACTCGATATTCCGTTTGATGTAACTCAGCATTCTGCCGCGAATATACTTCATATTGCCGCAAACAAAATCTTTGATTTTTTCCGGATTGTTGCGGTAATTTTCCATAATGTAACGGAACGCCTTTACCATTTCCTGCTCGCCGCCCTGCTCCAATGCGCTGTAAAGAGAGTTCAGCGTTGCCGGCTCCGCATTCAACAGCAAATCCCAATAGGTTGCAATGTTTTTGTCGGCCAGGTCATAAAGCATTTTATAAGCCAACAACGGTCTGTACACGCGGCGGAAACCGAGCTTACGGTCGCTTTCCAGCACATCATCTTTCCACAGCTGTTCGGGAGACTCGCATACAATGGTGAGGAAAAAGCTCATTCGCTCGTTTACAATGGGAAATGTCAAATTTTCTACGGGAATATTGCGCTTTTTGGCGCGGTCGAACAAGAAAAAGTTAGGCTCCGCATCGCGCGTAACGTATACGTACACACCGCACAGGACGGCCATTAACAGCATCAAAACACCGATGATGATTTCCAAAACCCGCTTATATGCGGCATCTGCCTTTGGTGCTGCCAAACAAAAAAGCAGAATTGCCCCTATTAAACTGATGACGCCGACAACCGCCAAAATCAAAGGCTTTTTGTTTTTCCAATTCATTTTTCACGACACCTTCCTTTTGCAAACAACTGTTTTTATTATTATATCATATCTGCCTATTGTTTGCAAGAAAAATTTTGTATTTTTTCAAAATGTTTTTTGTATTTTTTCAATATTAACACAATGTTGGATTTCTGTAAATTTTCTGTTTTTATTGACTTTCCGAAAAAACTGTGTTAAAATAGTAACATCAAATGTAAAAAAGGAAGAACTGTTTTGGCATATCAAAAAAAAGAAAGTAAACTGTCCCGCTTTTTTAACTTTCATCGGGACAACCGTCTTGACGCGGCGGAGGAAGATACCACACCGACTCTAAAGCGGTATTTTAAACTGCTCGGCAGAAAATTTTGGAAGTTGCTTTCCCTCAATCTGATGATGCTTCCCATGATTGTTCCCGTTCTCATCGCATTGTATTTGTATCTCGGATT
>CAYYCU010000029.1:0-1495 GCA_964470415.1 uncultured Ruminococcus sp. | reverse complement strand
TGATGCTTCCCATGATTGTTCCCGTTCTCATCGCATTGTATTTGTATCTCGGATTGTATCTCGGATTGTATCTCGGATTTGAAAAAACGCCGATTGAAAATGAGGTCATTTTTTCACAGCTCTACGGTGCAAACCTGATTCAACCGTCTGCCGCTTCCACGCTGTTGTTGGATTTGTTCGGTGCACAGCTCCATGTTCCCGTTTTCCAAAACACCGCCGGCTACATCGGCATTGCCGTCAGCCTTTTGTTTCTTGCCGTTACATTCGGTTGGCAAAACGTAGGTGTCACCTATATTCTTCGCAGTATGGTGCGCGGAGAACCCGTATTTCTGTTCTCGGATTATTTTTACGCCGTACGGCGCAATTTCAAGCAGGGCTTTTGGATGGGACTGATAGACTTTGCCGCGCTGTTTCTCCTGCTGTTTGACCTGAACTATTTTATGCAAACTTCATTCACGTTTTGGAACAATGTCGGTTTTTACGCCATTTGCCTGATTGCCGTTTTGTATTTCTTTATGCGTTTTTACATCTATCTCATGATGGTAACCTTTGAACTTTCTATCCGAAAGATTTTGAAGAACGCGTTGATTTTTACCCTACTCGGCATCAAGCGCAACCTCATGGCGGTTTTGGGAATCGTGCTCATTACCGCAATCAACATCATTCTGTTTCCGCTCTTTGCCATTACGCCGCTCGGAATTGCCATTCCGTTGATTCTTCCGTTTTTGTACTACCTTGCCGTAAACTCTTTTACCTGTGCGTATGCGGCATATCCGATTATAGACCGTTACATGATTGAACCTTACCGCACGGTCGGCAATGAACAAGACGGTGACGGAGATTCCCCTGATACCGACTCCAACGAGATAACATCGGAACCCAATCGGTAACCTCGGAAATCTTTCGTAAACAAATTTATAAAAAATGCGAAAAGCGAATTTTTGACATTCGGCTTTCCGCATTTTTTGTTTATTCTGCGCCCAGCAATTCGCTGACCGTGACCGGTTCATACCCCAATTCCAAAAGTTTGGGAAGCAAAACGCGCAATGCCTCCGGCGTTTTGCTGTTGTGTCCGATATAATCATGCATCAAAATAATATCCCCCGCGCAGACCTGCGAAAGCACACGCTTCACAATTTTGTCGGTATCCTTGCTTTCCCAATCGCGGGTATCCAAACTCCATAAAATCAGAGAATAATCGTTGTTTGCACTGCAATGCTCCACATATGCGTTCAAAACGCCTTCGGGCGGACGGAACAAATGCGGACGGTATTCGCACAATTCCTCCAGCACATCCTCGCACAATCCCAGTTCATCCCGCATCTGCAACTCGTCCATGCGCTTCAAATCGGAATGCGAATAGGTATGATTCCCTACCTCATGGCCCGCTTGCAGTACGGCGCGCGCCGCGTCCGGATAATTGACGACATTCACGCCCACCATAAAAAAGGTGGCTTTGACATGATATTGCTCCAAAACATCCAAAATTTCCTGC
>CAYYCU010000028.1:9026-13561 GCA_964470415.1 uncultured Ruminococcus sp. | reverse complement strand
GAGCTTTTAAGCACGGGTAACCGCCTTATGATTTTCCCCGAAATTACGGGTGAAGATATTTATTCGATTGATGTCAAAAATCAAACCGGTTCGTATCGGTTTTACCGAGACGAAAACGGAAACGTGAAAATTGCAGGCGGCGAAGATGTTTCGGCAACTTACGATGCATATATGTTTGCGTATCTTTCGGTCAGCTGCGGATATACTTCGACTACAATGAAGCTCGATTTTTGGTCGGAAAATTCTACGGCACCCCGTCTTGCGGACGGGACGGTTGATTATTCGGCTTACGGTTTGGCGGATTTGTATGACGGAGAAGGCAATTTGATTTATACCCCCTCGGTATATACCATTACCAAGGCGGCATATGATAAAAGCACCGGCTTGTGCACGCCCGCCACGGAAATGATTGATGCGGACGGAGACGGAATTGCCGAAACGGAACGTGTCATTCAATACACCGTTAAAATCGGAGATCCCATTCTTTCCGATTCCGGGTATTATGTACAGCTTGTCGGCCGCGATGCGGTGTATATTGTGGATTCCGGTCTCGGCGCCACGGCATTGCAACCGATTGAGGCGTTAATCACGCCGCAAATCAATTACCCCATGAGTGCAATCGGGCATGTCATGGTACAAAATTTTTTGCTCGGAAAGGTTGATTTGAAAGGCGATATCGGAACGCTGGAAAATGTTGTGATAGATCCCATTGTGGAATTTTCTTATCAGGATTCCGCCAGCCGCAGCAACACCATTTACTCGGCAACGCCCTACGTTACGCCCATGGAGTTTATGTTGGGATATGACATTAACGATGATAATGTGCAGGAGGTCTTGGGATTCTTTTACGGTACGGAATTTGTTGCTTGTAAAAAATTCGGAATTACCGAAGAGGCTTTGCGGGAGTACAAGTTGGACGGAGAAGTGCATTATTTGACTTTTGAATCTCCGGTTATGGATGACAACAATTCTATCACCGGGTATATAACCAACACCATGATTATCAGTGATAAAACGGAAAACGGAACCTATTATGTGGCATCCTTTGAGTATGGGATGATTGTAGAGGTTGACGAATATTATTTTTCGTTTTTGGAATGGGAGCAAAACCAATGGTATGCACCGCGGTTCTTCCGTACCAATATTTCATATGTCACGCAGTTGCACATCCAAATCGGAGAAGAGGTTTACAATTTCCGGTTGGATAACAGCGAAACAACGCAAGAAGATGTGGTAAATTCCGCAAACTTGAAGGTCTTTTGCGACCGGTATCTGAACGGAAAGACCAATCCGAACCGGTTGGATTATAACGCGTATTACACTTATGTAAACGACAAAGGCGAAGAAAAAACGGCATCGGTGGACGGCGTTTCAAATTTCCGCAAGCTGTATATTACGTTGCTTGAATATTCCATTATGGGAGATTTTGACGAGGATGAATTCAAGCAAAATATGGGAATGAGTTTCCAAGAGTATTTGGCAGATGAGAATACCGTTTGCGATGCGGAAATATCCTTCCATGCCAAGGATTATGCCTCCACAATGAACAATTATTACTACAAGGATGAGAACGGAAATCAGGTTAAGCTTTATCCGGAAGATAATGTCCAGGATGTGGTTTACCGTTTTTACCGTTATACCGGCGGCAAGGCACTTCTTACCATTGAGGTGTTAAAGGATACGGACGGGGACGGCGTGTTGGATTCGGATCCGAAAAACGGGCAATATGCGTTTTATGTAAAGGCGTCCTATTTGAATGATATTTTAAGTGACATCAACAAACTGCTTTCCGAGCAACCGATTGAGCCGGAAACTTAAAAAATGCTTTCGCCACTGCTTTTTTGCGGTGGCGAAAGCATTTTTATTGCTTTTATCGGCTTATAAACTGCAAATTAAGCGCTCCAGCGGAGCATAGCCGAGCGGAGCGAGCTTTAAGGAAGCATCGGCGGCAACACAGGCGTCCAACGTGCGGTGTAATTTTTTCTCACCGATGTTACGAAGTGCTTTTTGGTAAAGCCCCACTTTAAACTCGTGGAGTTTCATTGCAACGGCAATTTCGGAGGAGGAGGCACCTTCGGCTGTCATGGCACGTACGCCAATCATATCGCAAATGACACGGACCGCATCTCCCAAAATGATCAGCGGATCTGTGCGGCGAAAACGGTAATCTGCAAGAATACCCAATGCAAGCTCTTGGTTGCCTTCCATAATGGCATTGGCAAAGGCGAACGCATCGTATTCATTTGCGGGCGTGCAAACTTGACGGAGATATTCGGGGCAAGCGGTTTTTTCTCCTTTTGCATGCGTGTAATAACAAAGCTTTTCAATTTCATTGGATAAAACAAACATACTGTGCCCGCAATATTCCACCGTTTCGGCGCAAAGGGCGGGAGAGGCCTCTATGCCGTGATGTGCAAAGTGCTTTCCTACCCAGGTAAGAAGCTTGGCGGTGGTACAGCGTTCAAACAGCACCGGCTTTAAGTATTCGCCCAATTTGGTCAGTGTGGCGGAAGGGCGCTTGGGCAGATAACCGGCATCCAAACAATCGGCGGCCACATTGACAATTAAAAGGTTGTAATCGTACTTCGGAAGTTCACCGAGCACTTTGCACAGCGCGTCCGATTCATTCGGACGCATGGTGTTCAAATTCAATCCGTTCAGAACAATCAGTTTGCGCTCCGTCATCATGGGGAGGGGCATGAGTGCATCCAACAGCTTTTGCGGCGAAAAATCCAATGCATCAATACGAAATTCATTGAAAAACGCAAAGGTGGAGTCCGGACAAATTACCTCCCGCGCCTGACGGATTGCAAAGCCCTTTAAATAGTCCTCGTCTCCGAAAAAAAGATAGCCTGTTCCGGGGTTGCTCTTCAATTCTTTTCGAAAATCCGCTTCTTTTATGATTGGGAGCATGGGCGTATGGACCTCCTTTTGCTGTTTTTCACGCTTGTCTTGTTGCAATTTATTATAGCACGCAAACGCATTTTCGTCAATGTCCCGTGTAAAAAACTTTACGAATTTTTACCGAAAAAGTCTTTTTTGCCTCCCAAAGCGCGGTTTTGCAAACTTTTTTAGAAAAAAAATGAAAAACTATTGACAAAATGCCGATAATTGAGTATAATATAATGGTCATTGTGTAAAAGCGTGTTTTATGCTGAAAGGCGAAACGCTTCCGATTCAATTTAAAGGAGGTGCATACGATGCTCAGAACTTATCAACCGAAAAAACGTCAAAGAAAAAAGGAACATGGTTTCAGAAAGAGAATGAAGACTGCTGACGGCAGAAATGTACTCAAGAGAAGACGCGCAAAGGGCAGAAAAAGACTGACCTACTGATTCCGGCCGACTGCGGAGACGCGCGCCTGATTCCTCATAAAAACACCGACTGCCGATGTAGAAAAAACGCATCCCGCCGTCGGCGTTTTTATTTAAAAAAGACTGTATTAAAAAACGAAAATTGTGTTTGACCATTTAACGGAAGCAATGCCAAAAAGGAATAAAGTATGAAATACACAACACTTAAGGAGCATCATCTTTATCAAAAAACCTTTCAAAGAGGTGTCCGATATTCGGGACGGTTTTTATCGGTTTTTGTCTTGCGCGATTATGCCGCAAAACGTCTGATGAAAGAAAATCCTCAAAAAAAATACTATAACAGATTTGGTGTTTCGGTTACCAAAAAAGTAGGAGGCGCCGTACAAAGAAACCGTGTAAAGAGAATTTTACGCGCCGGTTACAGTGCCGTAAAACCCGACTTAAAAACAGGCTATTTGATTGTAGTCAGTCCTCGTGAAGGAATTTTGCAAGCAAAATCCACCGATGTGGAACGGGAACTGCGCCGCGGATTTGCACGGATGGATATGTTGCGCACCGAGAATATGCCATGAAGTATGTATGTATTTATTTGATTCGGCTCTATCAAAAGCTCCTGTCTCCGCTGAAGAGACAACCAACCTGCCGCTTTACGCCAACCTGTTCGGCTTATGCCATTACGGCATTTCAAAAGCGCGGATTCATAATCGGATTGATTTTAACGGTTTGCCGTATTTTTCGCTGTCAACCGTTTTGTATCGGCGGCTATGATCCCGTTCCGGAAAAGGGATTGCGAAACCCAAAGTATGTCGCGTATCCCATGACGAAATATTATTATCCGGAGGACTATCATTTGGAGCCGGACGATGAACACGGCGGCAACACAGAACAATGACAAATGACGCGGCACCGCGCGTCAAAGCGATGATTGGCGGTGCGTTTTTCCCAAAATAGGAAGGGAGTTTTTTTAAAAATGAAAATGAAAAAAAGAAAATTCGCCGGGCGCATAGCGGCCATGGCGGTAGCGGTTTTATTGCTTATGACCGTGCTTGTCGGATGTAGCTCCGGCAGTAAAAAAACGCTTACGGTCGGAAGCATTGTGCACACGGATGCAAATTCGCTATCTGCCGATAAATTGACCGCGCTTGCCAACATGTTGGCGGCTGTTTATTCGGACAGCATGGATGTGCAAGAGTGGTTGGTTGCGGCAACGCGCGGCTACGA
>CAYYCU010000028.1:5793-8926 GCA_964470415.1 uncultured Ruminococcus sp. | reverse complement strand
ATTTTTGCGGTTCTGATTGAAATTCTGATGCTTCCGTTTGCCATTAAACAGCAAAAGAATTCTATCCGTCAGGCTTCTCTCCGTCCCAAGGAAATGGCCATTCGCAAAAAGTACAAGGGAAGAAATGACCAGGCAACGCTGCAAAAAATGCAACAGGAAATTCAAGAATTTTACCAAAGAGAGAATTTCAGTCCGTACAGCGGATGCTTGCCGTTGCTGATTCAGCTTCCTATCATTATGGCACTGTATTACATTGTCATTGATCCATTGCATTATGTTATGGGACAGGCATCTACCGTATCGCAAGCGCTTTCCACGTATTTTACTACGGCAAGAGCGGCAGGCGGTTTGGGTGAGACCTTGAGCGGAAACGGAACCATTGCGATTTTGTCCTATATTAAGACAAACGGCATGGAAGTGTTGGAAGGTATTAAGAATTTTGCGTTCTTCAGTAACGGAGAGTCTTTATTTGAGTCCCTGAACGGAATTGCCGGCAAAATCCCGAACTTTAACATCGGACCGTTCAATTTCGGTTTGGTTCCGAGCTTTTTCAGATTTGACATTTTGCTTTTGGTTCCCGTATTGACTTTCGTTGTATATTTTACAACCTCTAAACTCAACCGTAAATTTGCTTACCAGCCCGCAACAAACGGCGGAGCCGAGGACCGTCAAGTGGCATGCTCCAACACCATGATGGATGTCACCATGCCGTTGATGTCCACCTTCTTTACCTTTATGGTCCCCGCATTGGTCGGTGTTTACTGGATGTTCCGCAGCTTGGTCGGTTTGCTGAAGCAATTCATTCTTTCACGCGTGATGCCGATGCCGAAGTTTACCGATGAGGACTATAAAAAAGCCGAGCGCGAGATGGCGGGCAAACGAATTGTAAAGAAGTCCGAAAACGTTGGCAAGGTTCGCTCCTTGCATCATATTGATGATGAGGATTATGATGATACGCGGGATCGGGCATTGGCGCGCAAAGCGGCGATTGAAGAAAGAGAACGCGAAGAGCAAAACGAAAAAAAGAAGAAAACTCCGTTTGGTGCACCTTCCATGAAGGAAGAAAACCAAAAACGTGACAAGAAGTCCGAAAAATCCCAAAATGAAGAAGCGCCTGTCACGGAAGATAACAACGACGAAAACAAAAATAACATTCAGGAGTAAAATCGTGAAAAAGGAAATCATTGTAACGGCAAAGACCGTAGAGGAAGCAAAAAATAAGGCAGCGACAGAATTGGGCGTTGCACAGGAAGAAATTGAATTTACTGTTCTTGAAGAAGGAAAACGCGGATTTTTGGGTATCGGTGCAGCCGATGCCAAAGTACAGGCTGTTTACACGGTAAAGGGAGCAGATGTTGCTGTAGAGTTCGTTCGTAAAATCATTGCGGATATGGAGCTGGATTTAACGGTTTCCACACGTCCCGGAAGCAATGACGATACATTGATTTGCGTGGATGGCGAAGGCGCCGGTATTTTGATCGGTCATCATGGCGAAACATTGGACGCATTGCAGTATTTGGTAAATCTTGCCGCAAACAAAAAGACGCACGGAGAAAAGCATGAGCACGTTAAAATTTCTCTTGATGTGGAGGGATACCGTGCAAAACGCGAGGAAGCATTGCGCGCTTTGGCAAGACGTATGGCTGCCAAAGTGGTAAAAGGTAAAAAGAGCGTCATGCTGGAGCCTATGAATCCCTATGAAAGACGCATCATTCATTCCGAAGTACAGGGAATTGAGGGAGTTTCCACCAATTCTATCGGCTCGGAAAACAACCGTCGCGTGGTAATGTTCCTCGATGACAGCAAAACAGACGCAAAACAAGACTGATGAATTTTTTAGGGTGACTTTCCAAGCCGAAAGCCACCCTTTTTGACGAAAAGGAGCAAAAAGATGCTTGGAGATACCATTGCCGCTGTCAGCACTCCGCGCGGACGGGGCGGCGTTGCATTGATTCGCATTTCCGGAAGCGATGCGGTTGCGGTTGCATCACGCGTGTTTCACCCAAAAAACGGAAAATCGCTTTCTGCGGTTTCTCCGCGTTTGGCAACTTACGGAGAAATTTTGGCGCCCGATGCCGCGGGACACTGGCTTTCGGTGGATGACGGCATTGCCACCGTTTTTTTGGCGCCTTCTTCCTTTACGGGAGAAAGCACGGTGGAAATTTGCTGTCATGGCGGCGTTTTGCTGACCGAGACGGTATTGACCGCGGTTTTTGCGGCAGGTGCCAAGCCCGCGCAGGCAGGGGAATTTACCCGCCGGGCGTTTTTAAACGGCAAACTGGGACTTTCCGAGGCAGAAGCCTTGGGAGATATTTTGGAAGCGCAAACGCATGAACAGCTTATGCTGGCGCATACCGGCATGCGCGGAAAATTGAAAATGCTTTGCGAAGAAATTTACGAACAATTGCGCGATATTTTGGCAAGCATCTATGTAAAGATTGATTATCCGGATGAAGATCTTGCCGACATGAGCCGCGAAGAAATTCTGAACGGATTGGGTGTATGTGCCGACCGGTTGCGCGCTTTGGCGGACACTTACCAAACGGGACATGCCATTGCGGAGGGAATTCCCACCGTTATTTGCGGGCGTCCCAATGCCGGCAAAAGCTCGCTCTATAACCGCTTGGTAGGCAGAGATGCCGCCATTGTAACCGCGGTAGAAGGAACAACGCGCGATGTATTGACGGAAACCGTTTCGCTCGGCCGCGTTACGCTTCGCCTTTTTGATACGGCGGGACTGCATAATACGGAAGATCCCGTAGAGCGCATCGGGGTGGAACGTGCCGAAAAGGCTCTGGAGGCAGCGGAACTGATTCTTGCCGTATTTGACGGTTCGCACGAAGCGGATGCAGAGGATCTTTGCCTTGCCGAGCGGCTGTCCAACGGAAAGCAAACGGTAATTGCCGTTCAAAACAAAACCGATTTGGATAACAAGCAGGAGGACTTTTTACGGTCTCACTTTTCCCATACGGTTTCACTTTCCGCACAAAACGGAGAGGGCATCGAGACATTAACCGCATTGGTAGAGGCGCTTTTTATTGACGGAAAATTAAACATTCGTGAAGACGCGGTTCTGATTCATGCGCGTCAGCATGCCGCAGTGCTGTCTGCTTTGGAGTCGATTCTTCGCGCC
>CAYYCU010000028.1:0-5693 GCA_964470415.1 uncultured Ruminococcus sp. | reverse complement strand
CGTTTTGGAGCACGGTGCGGCATTGGAAAAAAGAGAATATTCCTCCGAAGATTTAACAAGAGCATGTCTTTCGCGGATTGCGGAACGGGACGGCCGTATCGGTGCCTTTTTGACGGTAGATGAAGAGGGGGCAATTCGCGCGGCAAGAGCCTCGGACGCACGGCGCGCCAACGGATGTTCGCGCGGTATTCTTGACGGAATCCCTTTTTCTGTCAAAGATAATTTTTGCACAGAAGGACTGCCTACCACCTGTGCTTCCCGTATGTTGGAGGGCTTTGTTTCTCCTTACCGTGCAACGGTTGTGGAATGTTTGCAAAACGCAGGCTGTGTTTTGATTGGAAAAAACAACATGGATGAATTTGCAATGGGCTCTTCCAATGCACTTTCTGCCTTTTATCCTGCAAGAAATCCGCACAATACCGATTATGTAACGGGCGGTTCCTCCGGCGGAAGCGCCGCAGCGGTTGCATACGGAGCGGTTCCTTTTTCTATCGGTTCGGATACAGGCGGTTCGGTACGCCAGCCGGCGGCGTTTTGCGGTGTTATCGGTTTAAAACCGACTTACGGCGTCATTTCACGCTATGGCTTGACCGCTATGGCATCTACCTTGGACTGTGTCGGAATCTTTGCCGGGGACACCGCGGACTGCGGTGCTGTTTTGACGGCTTTGGTCGGAAAAGACCAACGGGATGCTACTACCGTTCCGCATCCATGCACAGATTTTTCGGTTGTATCAAACGAAAAGCCGAAACGGTTGCGTGTGGCGGTTTGCCGAGATTTTTTAAATGCCGATACCGTTTCCGAAGATATTTTACAGGCTATGCAACAGGCAATTGCATGGTTTTTGCAATGCGGTGCCGAAATAGAAGAAATTGCTTTGCCGTCTCCGGATTTGGCAGTGGCGGCATATTGCGTGCTGATGTCGGCGGAAGTCTCTTCCAATATGGCGCGGTATGACGGTGTGCGCTATGGAAAATGTTCTTCCAACGCAACGGATTTGGTTTCCATGTATGCGCAAAACCGCGCAAAGGCACTGGGAAGCGAGGTCAAACGCAGAGTGCTGTTTGGAGCCTATATGCTTTCCGAGACCAACCGAACGCTTTATTACGACCGCGCGTGTGAGGCGAGAGGTCATATTCAAGCCGCATTGATGCAAACATTTGCAAAGTACGATTTGATTCTTACCCCAACCGCGCCGACTGCGGCGTTTCCCTTTGGAACGAATTTTTCTCAAATACAACAAAGGCGCGCCGATCTTTGCGCGGTGTATGCAAACCTTGCCGGATTGCCGGCTGTTTCGGTTCCGTTTGGCATGAATCGGGAAGGCTTGCCTTTGGCGGTGCAGCTTACGGGCGCGCCGCTCTCCGAAAGACTTTTGTTGCAAACGGCTTATTTACTTGAAAACAGTACCATTCTTGAGAAAGGCAACCTAAAATGACAACCGAATTTGAAGCTGTTATCGGCCTTGAGGTACATGCCGAGTTAAAAACGGAAACAAAAATTTTTTGCGGATGCGCCACACGGTTCGGTGCGCCTCCAAACACACAGTGCTGTCCGATTTGCATGGGTTTTCCCGGCACCATGCCAATGCTGAATCGGCATGCGGTGGAGCTGGCTGTAAAGGCCGGATTGGCATTGGGGTGTGAAATTGCGGAATACAGCCGCATGGATCGCAAACAGTATTTTTATCCCGATTTGCCAAAGGCATATCAAATTTCGCAGGATGATGCGCCGCTTTGTCAAAACGGCGGTTTGACGGTCTTGACAAAAGACGGAGAACGCCGCATTCGGATTTCTCGCATTCACATTGAAGAAGATGCGGGAAAATTGATTCACTGCGAAAGGGAAACGCTTGTGGATACAAACCGTTGCGGAATTCCGCTGATTGAAATTGTTTCGGAACCCGATATGCGAACAGCCGAGGAGGCGGTCGCTTATTTGCGCGCATTGCGCGGTGTATTGGTGGCGTGCGGCGTATCGGACTGCCGCATGCAGGAAGGGCAATTGCGGTGTGATGTAAATATCTCGCTTCGCCGAAAGGGAGAAACTTCTATGGGCGTGCGAAGCGAAATTAAAAATTTGAATTCTTTTTCTTTTACGGAAAAGGCAATTGCATATGAAATAAAACGGCAACGGGAGGAGCTGTTGCGCGGTGTGCCGTTGCAAATGGAAACACGGCGGTTTGATCCGGCTTGCGGAAAAACTTTTTTGATGCGAACAAAAGAAAAGGCGGTGGATTACCGCTTTTTGCCGGAACCGGATTTACCGCCCGTTCATATTACCCGTGCCGAGGTGGAGCAAATTCGAAATGCTTTGCCGGAGTTACCGAATGCGCGTGCGGAAAGAATGATTCGTATGTTCGGAATTTCTCGGACGAATGCCTTTGCGTTGGTATCGGAGCCTGCTTTTGCCGATTATTTTGAAGCGGCGGCACGTACAACACATTATCCCAAGCTTGCGGCCAATCTTTTGCTGAATGATTTGGTGCGCTTTTGCAAAAGCGAGCCGTTTGTTTCTCCCGTATCACCTGCAAAACTTGCAGAGCTTTCGGAGCTTTTGGGCGCGGGGGACATTAATTCGTCTACCGCAAAGCGGTTGCTTGCAAGGCTGGTGCAATCCGATTTTGATTTGCATGAAACGGTAAAACGGGAAGGAATCGGACAAATTTCAAACCGTGAGACGCTGTTGACGTTGGCTCAGCAGGTTATGGAAGAAAATCCGCGCGCGGTTGCCGATTATCGAAAAGGCAAGCAGGCCGCCTTGCATGCTTTGCAAGGACAGGCAATGGCAAAAGCCAAGGGAAGAGCCAACCCGGTTCTTCTTGAATCTGTATTTTTGGATATTTTAAATTTTGATGCTGCCAATAAGGAATGAGGTGTTTTTTGTGTACCAATATGATCCCAAACCGGAAAAAAAGAGGGAAAAGCTGCTTGTTTTCGGTATGCTGTCTTTGGCTTTGCTTTTGTTTGTTGTTTCCAAAATGCCGAATATGAAATATCCCGCATTCTTTCAATTGTTTGCGGTATGCTTTCTTGCGGCGGCTGTATTTGTTGCTTCCCGTTGCCTGCTTCGGCGATATGTTTATCAAATTGAGCCCGGAACCGATGAAAACGCAATGCCCGATTTTACGGTAACGGAATATTATGGCAACCATGTTACGGTTGTTTGCCGTATTTCGGCGGCAGATGTGGAAAAAATTCTTCCTGTAACTGCGCAAAACCGTAAGGAGATTTCTTCCATGATTCGCAAAAAGCGTGTATATTATTATACCGCAACATTATGGGCAAACAACAAATATCTTTTACTTGTGAGAGATGAGGACGAAACCTTTTATATGCATATTCTTGCCGATTCTCGGTTGCTTTCTTATTTTCATTCTGATTAAAAAAGCAATATATGTCTTTTTTACAACCAAAAGTGTCTTGAAATACAGCATAAATTGTCTTATAATAAATTCAGAAGCAGATTGCTTCAATTTTAAAACAAAAAGGAGACGAAAAAATGTCTTTTCCTGTTGCTCTTCAGGTTTATTCTGTCAGAAACGATGCACAGAAAAATCTTTATGCTACCTTAAAGCAGATTAAGGCTCTTGGATATGACGGTGTGGAATTTGCAGGTCTCTATCACCATACGCCCGAAGAAATTCGCGATATGTGCGCAGATATCGGCTTGGTTCCGCTTTCTGCTCATGTTCCCTATTTGGATATGATTGCGGATCCGGAAGGCGTGTTGTCGCAGTATGCAACAATCGGATGCCGCTATGTTGCGGTTCCTTATTTGACGCCGGAATACCGTCCGGATACGGAGAATTTTGCGGAAGTTGTAAAGAATATAGAAATGTTGGGCAATGTTGCCAAAAAGTTGGGCATGACGCTTTTGTATCACAATCATGATTTTGAGTTTATGAAGCTCAACGGAAAATACGCTTTGGATGTATTGTATGACAGCGTTCCCGCAGAGTTGCTTCAAACAGAGCTGGATATGTGTTGGGTAAATGTCGGCGGAGAAAAACCGGACGAATATTTGTTGAAATACAGCGATCGTTCTCCCGTGGTACATCTTAAGGATTTCTGGGGAGAAAAGGCCGAAGACATGTATGAGTTGATTGGCATCGAAAAGAAGGCGCCCACCCGCCCCGCCAATTTTGAATTTCGTCCCGTTGGATCGGGCAAACAGGATTTCCCGGCAATTTTAAAAGCGGCAGAAAAAGCCGGCAGTAAGTGGATTGTGGTAGAGCAGGATTCTCCGTCTATGGGCTTGACTCCAATGGAATGTGCAGCCAAGAGCCGCGAGTATCTGAAATCTATCGGCAATTGAGATTAAACAAATAAAATCAGGAGGATTGAATCATGGCATTGGATAAGGATTTAGACGCGTTTAAGGACAATCAGGAAACCAAAACGGTTGACGCCAGCAAAAAGGTAAGAGTCGGCTTTATTGGTTGCGGATGGATTGCAGGCTCTCATATTAAGGCTTTTCTCAAACAGCCGGATGTTGAAATTGTTGCGGGCTGTGACTTGATAGAGGGAAAAGCAAAGGCTTTTTTTGAAAAGCACGGCGTTGAAAATGTAAAAACCGACTATGCATCTCATAAGGAAATGTTGGCAGATAAAAGCCTGAAGCTGGATGCTGTAACCATTTGTACATACAACCGTCAGCATGCGCAACCCGCTATTGATGCGCTGAATGCAGGTTTGCATGTCTTGCTTGAGAAGCCTTTCACCGTAACGCTGGACGAAGCGGTTGCCGTTATGAAAGCCGAAAAGGCAAGCGGCAAAATTTTATCCATCGGCTTCCAGCCTCGAATGGATGCCAACATGAAGATGATTAAAAAGATTGTGGATTCCGGTGCGTTGGGACAGATTTACTACATTCAAACCGGCGGCGGACGCCGTCGCGGTATTCCGACTCCTTTCGGAACCACATTTATTGAAGATAAGACTGCCGGCATCGGTGCTTTGGGCGATATCGGATGCTATTCTTTGGATATGGTACTCAATGCAATCGGCTATCCGAAGCCTCTTACGGTTTCCGGATACAAGTCCGCTTTCTTCGGTACGGATCCCAACTATTCCAACTATGTAAAAACCGGACATCCGGAATATGCAAAGCTGTTCGGTGTAGATGATTTTGCAGCGGCGTTCATTCGTTTGGAGGGCGGCATTGTTTTGGACTTCCGTATCGCGTGGGCAATGAATTTGGATACTCCCGGTGATACCATTATTATGGGTACAAAGGGAAGTTTGCGCATTCCTTCCACAGAGTGCTGGAACGGAACGGTTGGCGGACCGATGGTTCTTTATCATGAACTTTGCGGCGAACAGACGCAGACCGAAATTCCGATTATAAAAATGAAAGAAGATTTGTTTGATTTGAAGATTCGTACATTCCTTGACGCGATTAAGGAAGGCGGCGTTGCGCCTGTTCCTTCATCTCAAATCCTGTACAATCAGGCAATTATCGACGGCATTGCAAAATCTGCTGCTGCAGGCAGAGAGATTGAAGTGGTTATCCCCGAAATCTGATTTGCATGCTTTTTATAACGCAAAAAGGGATTGCTTTACGGCAGTCCCTTTTTGAAATTGTAAAGTGCTGACTTTTTTGATATAATGTCGCGCAAAATGTCGTACAAAAATTGGCAAAACCGCCAAAAAAGAAAAAAAGGGGAAAAAAAGCTTGACAATCTGGGAATA
>CAYYCU010000027.1:7402-14199 GCA_964470415.1 uncultured Ruminococcus sp. | reverse complement strand
AATCATGGTTCCTATGGTATTACGCGGCATGGCGATGATTTCCGCCGCAATGCCGGCTTTCCACGCCAGTCCCAGAGAGGCGCGGCACGCCGAAATAAAATAGGGCTTGAGTGACGGCAAAACCAAAAAGCGGTAGCGCTTGCGCATTGGCATGCGATAAACCTTGCAAAGCTCCGTTAATTGGGAATCGATTTTGGAAAATCCGGTATCCAGATTGGTCCAAATTAAGGGGAGTACAATTAAAACGGTGATAAAAGAGGGAACACGCGCCGAACCGATCCAAATCAATGCCAAAATAATAAAAGAGGCAACCGGAGTAGCTTTGATAACCGTCATGACAGGCAGAATTGCCTCCCGCAAAAGAGAAATGCGGGAGGTCAAAACAGCCAAAACGCAACCGCCGATGACGGCAATTAAAATTCCGGACAAAATATTGAAAAGCGAATTTGCCGCAACCAGATAAAATTCCTTTGTTTGCATGAGTTCAAGCAAACGCTTCAATACGGCATGGGGAGAGGGGAAGAGCAGGGGCTTGGCTGCCAAATAGGCAGCCAGCCACCAAATTGCCATCCAAAACGCCGCAATGAGGAGGATACGGCAGATACGTTTTGAAATTTTCATTTTGCGTTGTAATAAAAGTCAGCATCGGGAAGTGCGCCGCCGACTGCGTTTGCATTAATGTTGTAAAGCGCTTCCAAATAAATTTCCATAGCGGCCTTCATTTCCGCGCCGTCCAAATAGCAGACATTGCATTTTGGAATCGCCTTTTCGGCAATTGCCGCCTTGGTAAAAATGCCGTTTGCTTCAATCATTTGCGCGGTTTCCGTTACATGCTCGGTCAAGTAGGTAATGGAAGCCTCATACGACTTCAAAAAGTCCTCTACGGCCTGTGGGTATTGCTCCAAAAAAGCGGTGCGCACGACAACGCATCCCTGTACGAGAGAGCCTGCCTCATGTACCTTATCCCATTCTGCCGTTAAATCCATTGCATTGGTAATATTCACGTTGTTTTGCTTTGCGGAGCTGATGGCAATGGTTACCATGGGTTCCGGCAAAACGGCAATGTCTACCGCGCCGCTTGCAACCGCGTCACGCAGGTTTGCAGGCTGTGCATAACTGGTGGAATCAATTGTAATATCGGTTCCGGGAACCAAATTGTTCTTTTTGCAAAGCTCGGTGAAGATGAAGGTCGGATTTTGCGCGGGAACGTAGACGGTTTTTCCCGCAAGGTCTGCAAAGGAGGTAATCGCGGTACCTTCTTTGGTTAACAGATAGAGACACCCCAAGGTGTTGACGGCAAGAATCTTGACGCCGCCCTCTGTTTTGTTATAGACATTGGCAGCGGCATTGGTGGGAAGTGCGGCAATGTCCGCATCGCCGTTTATCAGTGCCGCGGTTACATCGGAGGCGTCCGTTTTTACGGTAAAGCTGTAAATGCTGTTCTCATCGGCGGTTTCGTCATTCATCATTTTTGCCATACCAAAGCCCGTGGTACCGTTTAACGTATAAACATTTACGGCATCGGGGGATTTTTCCGAACAGGAAACGAACAGGGTGAGCAGCATCAGGGCTGCAAGGAGAAGAGAGAAAAATTTTTTCATTTTTTTGAATCCTTTCTTTATTTATATTTTTTGATTCCGTTTTGAAAGCGGCCTAACGGTATGCCGCCAGCATGCCTTCCTTATCAAGCAGAACAAAGAAACGTCCGTCCTTGCGCAGAAAGCCGTCTTCGCTTAATTTGTCAAAGGCGCGGTAAAGCGATGCGCGTCCTACATCCAACAGCTCCGAAAGCGAAGAAATCGAAGCATCTAACCGAAAGCTTTCCTTTTCCAAAGAGGCAAGATAAAGTGCCAGCCGGCGTTCCGCACTTCCGGCGGTTAAATACCCAATCTTGCGGTTTAAAAAGCGAATGCGTCCGGAAAGAAAACTGATATAATGATATAAAAAAGCACGGTCTTGCTCCAGCAGTTCGCGGATGGCCTCTTCCGGCATGCGGAAAATGCGGCAAGGTCCGTTGGCGCGAACAATGCTGATATACGGCTCGGCACTGAACAGATTGGCAATGCCGAAGAGCGCACCGGGTTCTAAAAATCGGAGCAATGTATTGCGTGCGGAGTCCGGTGTGGTGACGGTTGCTTTTCCGGCTAAAATCAGTCCCGCGGTATGCTCCGCGCGGCTCGGTGCACATAGAATGTCGCCGTTGGCAAAGGTATCCACATGGCAACCGTATTGTTCAAAAATATGCAACGCGGTTTTGCGGTCGCTTTCGCAAAACAGGTCGCATTTCCATATTTTTTTTAAATCTTTTTCGGAAAAGCTCATATAACCGCACCTTTTTGTATCATTTGAGACAATTATACCATGGTTTTGGTTGTTTGTCAATATCAAAAGCAAAATCTTTTTGTTTTTATGTTTTTTTATTCTGCTTTTCCGTCAAGGTTCTAAAATGCATAGGTTGCCCATATATTTTACCAACGTGAAATATTTGGAGGTTTTATAATGCCCGAACATTCTATTTACAGAGACATTGCCGAGAGGACAGGCGGTGATATTTACGTTGGTGTGGTGGGACCTGTTCGCAGTGGAAAGTCTACTTTTATCAAACGGTTTATGGAGTCGGTTGTGTTGCCGAATATCGGAGAGGGATATTCCCGCGACCGTGCCCGCGATGAATTGCCGCAATCGGCGGCAGGCAAAACGGTTATGACAACAGAGCCGAAATTTATTCCGGAGGACGCCGTTCCGGTCGTTTTGGATAACAATGCGCAAATGCGTATCCGTATGATTGACTGTGTCGGATATTTGATTCCCGAAGCGATGGGAACCATTGAAAACGGGCAGCCTCGTATGGTGCGCACGCCGTGGAAAGAGGAAGCAATGCCTTTTGCGGAGGCTGCGGAAATGGGAACTCACAAGGTGATTGCCGAGCATTCCACCATCGGCATGCTGGTTACCACAGACGGTTCGATTGGCGAAATCGGACGCGACTCTTATGTGGAAGCGGAGGAACGCGTAGTGCGGGAACTCAAGGAAATTGGCAAGCCGTTTGCGGTGATTTTAAATTCCGCCGCACCTGCTTCGGAGTCGGCGCGTACGCTGGCATATGAATTGGAAGAAAAATACGGTGTTCCGGTTGCGCTTGTCAGCTGTTTGGATTTGGATGCCGAGGATATTCGTCATATTCTCGGTTTGGTTTTGGAGGAATTTCCGGTGACCGAGATTGCGGTTCGTATGCCGGAATGGATGAATGCGTTGGAAGAAACACATCGCATTCGCACATCAATCGGTGCCTCCTTACGCAAATGTGCCGAACGAGTAAGCCGTGTCGGGGATGTCAAGAACGCCTTCCTTTCCATGAATGAAAATGAATATGTGGATTCCGTTTCATTGGATGTGCTCGATTTGGGTACAGGATGCGCAAAACTGACGCTTTCTATGCAGGAAGGACTGTATTACGGTGTAATCAGCGAACTCAGCGGCTTTTCTGTGAGCGGAGAACGGGAATTGATTGCGCTTTTACAGGAGCTTGCCAAGGTAAAAGAGCGCTACGACAAGGTTGCCGATGCGTTGGACGCAGTGAATGAAACGGGCTATGGAATTGTGATGCCGGACGTAGAAGATTTGCATTTGGAAGAACCGAAAATTGTGAAGCAGGCGGGCGGTTACGGTGTCAAGCTGCGTGCCGCGGCACAGTCGGTACACATGATTCGCGCCAACATTGAAACCGAAATCAATCCGATTGTCGGCACCGAGCAACAGTCCGAAGATTTGGTTCGCTACATGCTTCGGGAATTTGAGGAGGATCCCAAAAGCATTTGGGCATCCAATTTGTTTGGAAAATCGCTCTATGAGCTTGTTAACGAGGGCTTGCATACCAAGCTCGACCATATGCCGAACGAATCGCGTCAAAAACTTTCCGAGACATTGGAGCGTATTATCAATGAGGGCAGCAACGGTTTAATTTGTATTTTGCTTTGATAAACGGCAAAGGACTATTTCAAGACGATTTTGAGATAGTCCTTGTTTTATTTTGCAAAATATCGAATTTGTGAAAGTTTATTGCCGTGAAGTGCAGAGTTTTCATTGACAAAAAAACGGCGGTGTGTTATAATACAATGCGGAACATCTGTCGGCGTACATTTTTGAAGCCGCCGATTTTACGAAAAAATGCGATGCCGCGGAAAAAGAATTTCGGGGCGCCGCTTGAAAAAATCAGAAAGAGTTAAAACAGAAAAATGGCACATCCGTTCTTACATTTTCATACCATTACCGAGCACCGTCACAAAGTGATTGCACATTGCTTTCGCGTTGGAATCGGTTTTCAGGGATTGTTTCATGATTTGTCAAAGTACAGTCTCACCGAATTTGTTCCGGGCGCACGCTACTATCAGGGCGGAAGAAGCCCGAATGAACGGGAGCGTGAGCTTTTTGGGTATTCTGCGGCTTGGTTGCATCATAAGGGGCGCAACCGTCATCATTTTGAATATTGGAACGATATGAATATGCAGACAAAAATGTATGAGCCCGTCCCCATGCCGATGCGGTATGTGAAGGAAATGTTTTGCGACCGGGTTGCCGCCAGCAAGATTTACCAAGGCAAAAACTATACGGATGCACATCCGTTGGATTATTTTTACCGCGGGAATGCACGGAAAAAGATGCATCTGGATACCGCGAACCTTTTGGAAACATGGTTGAAAATGTTGGCGCAAAAAGGGGAAAAGGAAACCTTTTCCTATATAAAGAAAATACCGAACCGTTTTGATTACCGTGAAAAATAGCGTTTTTGGGCAGACTGTGTGCATACAAATTGACAGCGAATGAAAAAAATCACCCTTGTATGCGGGTGTAAAAAATAATATCATATTGATTGAAAAAGGAAAAAATAAGGAATTTTATTTTATGAATACTTTGGAACAGGAAATTCAACGCCGCCGCACCTTTGCGATTATTTCGCATCCCGATGCCGGTAAAACAACGCTTACGGAAAAATTTTTGCTTTACGGAGGAGCCATTCAAACCGCCGGCTCGGTGAAAGGGAAGCAATCCGACCGTCACGCCGTCTCCGACTGGATGGAGATGGAAAAAAAGAGAGGAATTTCGATTACTTCTTCGGTAATGCAGTTTGAATACGAAGGCTACTGTATCAACATTCTCGATACGCCCGGACACCAGGACTTTTCGGAGGACACGTATCGAACGTTGATGGCGGCTGACAGTGCGGTCATGGTAATTGATGCGGCAAAGGGAATCGAACCGCAAACGAGAAAACTTTTTAAGGTTTGTGCCATGCGGCATATTCCCATTTTTACTTTTATTAACAAGTTGGATCACGAGGCACGGGATCCGTTTGATTTGATTGACGAGCTGGAAAAAGAATTCGGAATTGACACATATCCGATGAACTGGCCGATTGGATGCGGTGTAAGCTTTAAAGGCGTATACGACCGAGACGGTCATAAGGTTCTTTCCTTTGGCGATTCTCACCGCGGGCGCGACCGTTTGGCTTCGGTGGACTGCGATATTTCGGATACGGCGCGCATGGACGAGCTGATTGGCTCCTATGCTCGCGAAGAATTGACCGAACAGATAGAGCTTCTTGACGGAGCCTGCTTTGATTTTGATATTGAAAAGGTACGTGTCGGTAAACTCAGTCCAGTATTTTTCGGCTCGGCACTGAACAATTTCGGTGTGGAATTCTTTTTGGAGCATTTTTTGAAAATGACCACAGCTCCGCTTCCGCGCCGTGCGGGAGAGCAGATCGTATCTCCTTTTGACGAGGGCTTTTCGGCTTTTGTTTTTAAAATTCAAGCAAATATGAACAAAGCGCACCGCGACCGGATTGCGTTTATGCGAATTGTATCCGGAAAATTTGAACATGAAAAAGAATATTTTCATGTTCAGAGCGGAAAAGCACTGCGGCTTTCGCAACCGCAGCAGATGATGGCGCAGGAGCGTTCGATTATTGAGGAAGCCTATGCCGGCGACATCATCGGCGTTTTTGATCCGGGCATTTTTTCGATTGGCGACACGGTTTGCGAAAAAACGAACAAGCTTCAATTTGAAGGAATTCCGACCTTTGCGCCGGAATGCTTTGCCATGGTAGAGCAGATTGACAGCATGAAGCGCAAACAATTTGCAAAAGGCATGAATCAGATTGCACAGGAAGGCGCCATTCAAATTTTTATTGAACCGGGCGGAGGCTTGGAGCGTGTATATGTCGGCGTAGTCGGCATGTTGCAATACGATGTTTTGGAATCGCGGATGAAAGCGGAATACGGTGTGACATATAAGCAATATCCGCAACCGTATCAGTATATTCGCCGCATTGCAAACGGTGTCAATCCCCAAACGCTGCATTTGTTTGACGTGAAGTGGGTACAGGATTTTCGCGGGAACGATTTTTTGCTCTTTAACAGTGAGTGGCACATCCGCCATACGCTGGAGAACAACGAGGGGTTGGAGCTTGTGGAATTTGGCAACTGATTTGCCGGTCTGTTTTATTTTTTGAAAGAGGCGGAATATGAAAAAAAGATTATGCGTGCTATTGCTGTTTCTGTGTCTCCTTTTTACTTCCTGCGGCGGCTTGGAAATTCCGACAGACGGAACGGGAGAAGCGACACAGGGGACGGAAAACAACAGCGATTCCATTCGTTCTTCGTTTGCCGTTCATTTTATAGACGTAGGGCAGGCAGACGCTGTTTTGGTGATGTGTACGGGAAAAACCATGCTGATAGACGGCGGCAATGCGGAGGACAGTAATTTGATATATGCCTATTTGCAAAAGCAAAACATTA
>CAYYCU010000027.1:4853-7302 GCA_964470415.1 uncultured Ruminococcus sp. | reverse complement strand
ATTGTTTTGCGCGTGGTTTACGGGAACACGTCCTTCCTGTTTACCGGAGATATGGAGAGCACCGCCGAAAAAGATTTGTTGGAATCCGGCGTGATGCTGCAATCTACCGTATTAAAGGTAGGGCATCACGGCAGCGATACCTCCACTTGCTATGCGTTCTTAAAAGCGGTGGCACCGCGTTACGGTGTGATTTCGGTAGGGACGAATAACCAATACAATCATCCGAGCGAACTGATTCTTTCCCGTTTGCGCGATGCGGACGTCACGCTTTACCGCACGGATATGCAGGGCGATATTATTTGCACCTCCAATGGTACCGATGTTACCTTTACGGTTCGGCAAAACGGCAATGCCGTGACCAATCCGACCGAAAGCGACAGAACGGAAAGCGGAAGCGGAGCGGTTACCGAATATGCTTTTATCGGCAACCTCAACAGCAAAATTTATCATACGGAAACCTGCGCCTCGCTTCCGAGTGAGAAAAACCGAATCTATTTTACAACCGCCGAGGAAGCGGTCGCGGCCGGTTATACCGCTTGCAGCCGATGCATCAAATAACCTCGGAAAATTGAAAACGGCGGTCAATGTGTCCCAATCAATAAGGGGCTGTCTCCGGTTTTACGGAGGCAGCCCTTATGTTGATATACGGTGCAAATGCTTTTTACGGTTTCTGCTGTTCGGTTTCTGCAAGGTTGCGGAGCGCTTTCATCATGGCGACAAGCGCATAGGAAGCAAAGCCGTGGTCGCGGCTTCCTTTCCGCTGACGGTATTCCCAAAGTGTTCCGGTTTCGGCTTCCATTTTTCCGAAGAAATCGCGAATATCCGAAAGAACCAGTTGGTTTTGATTCATTTTTAACAGTGCTTCCAGTCTGAGATAAATTCCGATGAAGGCATTGATTTCGGCAATTTCGGGAATGTCTTCTTTGCGGTCGGCACCGAAGACTTGGGTTACCAAATGATAAAGTTCGCTGTATTTGGGTTCGCAAATGTCAATATCGCCAAACAAGATTGCGTAATATTGGCATGCCTCGGAACAATCCTGCTGCAATTTTAACGTGCCGTCCTCTTCGCGGATTGCATGGTCAAGGAACACCTTGCCGTTAAACGACTGTTGGATTGTCGCTTGACAAACCTCTTTGCTGCGGCGAAGATAGGTTTCGTCTCCAAACAGGTTATAAGCGCAACGCAGTACCTGCGCATACAGGAAGTTGGTAGGATAATTGACGTCCTGCGTCCATTCATTTGCGCGGCTCCATTCCACAAAGTTCCAAGAGGGGAGCTTTTCCAAAAGTCCATCGGCGTTTTCGTGCTTTTTGTAAAATCGCAAAAGTCCCTCGATACTTGGACGGAATGTTTCAACGCTTGCAGTTTGATTGCGGTTGCGGAGATAGTCCTCTACCTCCAAAATATACCACATGGTCCATTGCGGTATGAATTTGTTTTCCGTAACGGAAGCGGTGGAAATATCGCTGCTTGCATGTGCATAGCGTTGGGTAGGCTGCGGATCGGAGGGGTAGCACATGGGAATGACGCCGTCCGGATATTCTCCTTCATTTTGAAAAAGGACATAATTTTCCAAGAATGCGTCCTCTACCGCCGTGCTTTGGAAGAGCGCATATTCTGTTTTTGCGGTAAAATAGGAGTCGCAAAGCCAGCCCGCACGCTCGCGTGAGGGACAGTCCATAAACAAATCCACCGCATTGTGCGCAAAGGTGCGTACGGCTCCGCGGTAAATAGAAGTTAAGGTTGCATCCGGAAGTGCAGGCGTTTTCAGGTCATGCACATCGCGCATAAAGGTTTTGATGCCAATTTGTTGCAGCCGGATGCGGCCGGTACGAACTGCGACAATCAGATAGCGCATGACATACGGTTCAAAGCTGACGGTGTCAAGGGTTTGACCTGCTTGCATAAAATATTCCAAGACATTTTCCGCATTCATATTGGTAAATTGAAAATGTTCGGGAGACGCGTCCTCGGAAAAAGCAAAGACGATGTCTGCGCTTTCTTCCGCCGTGGCACAAAATTTTAAAAAGCCGGCTTCGATTTTTGAAAAATCAAAAATTGCGTATTCGTTTTCATTCAATTCCAGCGGCAGGTTATTTTTCTTCTCGCAAATCAGTTGCTTTTGCCGCTGAATCCATTCAAAAGGCCGGCTGACAATTTCCTCCGTATCAAAACAGCCCCAATATGTATCCGGCGTAAAGGAGCTTGCCGATGCGCGGTAGGGCAAGGCTTCATCAAAGGCCAATTTACCTTGGCAGGAGGCATTGTTCAGCATGATGTCTTCATAATAAGGGTAGGGGGCAACGCGATTGAGTACGGTGGGGGCGTGCTCCGAAACAGCAAGCGGAACGCGCGCCTGCGAAGGTGTTAAAGAAGTTCCGTTTCGAAAATCCCAAATTTCGGTAAAATGGCGTTGTACCGAATAACGCTCTGTTTTTTGCAATTT
>CAYYCU010000027.1:0-4753 GCA_964470415.1 uncultured Ruminococcus sp. | reverse complement strand
GAGCCGACCTCGGTGCGAAATGTGGCAAAAATATTTTGCTCTTCTGCTTTTCCCTCCGGAAAAACAGGCAATGCCTTTGAAAACATCATGATTTTTAAAGTCCTTTCTTTTCTTGATTTTTATTGACTTTTTATTGAAACTGTGTTAGAATTATTATAACATTTTTTTTGCTTTTTTCAACCTTTTTTGAAAAAAAGCTATTTTACACGAAGAAATGGAAAAAATGTCCCCCATTTTTTTAGCAAGGAGAAATTTTTTATGGCAATTGTAACAATTATCGGTGCCGGTATGATGGGCTCTGCATTGGCTTTTCCGGCGCGTGAAAATCAAAACGAAGTTCGCTTGGTGGGTACGCATTTGGATCGCGAAATCATTGAAGCTTGTAAAAAAACCGGGCGTCACCCGAAGTTTGAACGGGATTTTCCGACCGGAATTACATATTGGCAGATTGAAGACGTTGACCGCGCGGTAGATGGTGCCGATTTGATTATCGGCGGTGTAAGCAGTTTTGGCGTTGAGTGGTTTGGCGAATATATTTTGCCGCGTATTCCGGAAAAGACGCCGATTCTTTCGGTTACAAAAGGCTTGGTGGATACGGACGATGGCAAGCTGTTGACCTATCCGGATGTATGGAACGATATGTTGGCGCAAAAAGGACTTTCCCGTTGCATCAACGCCATTGGCGGCCCTTGTACCAGCTATGAATTGGTGGCGCATGACCAAACCGAAGTTGCATTTTGCGGCAAAGACATGGCGGTACTTCAACGGCTAAAGCGGATTATGGCAACCGATTATTATCATATCAGTCTTTCTACCGATGTAACGGGTATTGAAAGTGCCGTGGCGTTGAAAAACGGATATGCGCTGGGAATTGCCTTGACCATTGGGGTTAACCAAAAGAATTTCGGTCAGGAAAGTCCCATGCATTTTAATTCACAGGCCGCGGTGTTTGGCCAAAGTATGAAAGAAATGGCGCGGTTGCTTGCCTTTCAGCAAGCAGGAACACTGGAAAATCTGGCTGTCGGCGTAGGGGACCTTTACGTAACCGTTTACGGCGGCCGTACACGTTTGGTCGGAATTTTGCTTGGCCGCGGATTGAATATTGATGAAGCGCGCGCAGAGTTGAGTGGGGTAACGTTGGAATCCCTTGTGGTTGCGGTACGTGTGGCGCGAGCTGTAAAAAAACAGATTGCCGCAGGAAACATGCAGGCAGAGGATTTTCCGCTTTTGCTTCATATTGATGAGATATTGACCGATAAAAAAGAAGTGCGGATTCCGTGGGACGCGTTTTCATTTGAATCGTCCCTCTGAACGGAATTGCAATTTTTATCATATCAGATAACGGACAAGGATTGTTTGGAACATGAAAAAAGAAAAGATTTATCGTGTCTTTTCTCATTTGCCGGAGCTTACCACGCCGCGGTTAACGCTTCGGCGTATGATGGTAGCGGACTCTTCGGATATGTACGAATATGCCGGCCGTCAGGATGTTACCAAGTATTTGACATGGTATCCGCATCCGGACAGAGATTACACGCGGGAGTATTTGCAATATATCGGCAACCGTTATGCCGCGGGTATGTTTTACGATTGGGCGGTGATTTACGAACCGGATTGCAAAATGGTGGGAACCTGCGGATTTACTTCCTTTAACTGTTCTTCCGACAGTGCAGAGGTGGGATATGTTCTCAATCCGGAATATTGGGGCAAGGGGATTGCTGCCGAGGCTTTGACTCGTGTATTGCAATTTGCCTTTGAAAATTTGAAGCTGCATCGCGTGGAAGCAAAATTTATCGAAGGAAATCAACGTTCGCGCCGTGTGATGGAGAAGGTTGGCATGCAATTTGAAGGTGTGATGCGGGAAGGCATGTTGATTAAGGACACTTATGAAAACATCGGAATTTGTGCGATTTTGGCTTCGGATTGGAACCGTATGCAAATGAAAAAATGAATAAACGCATAAAATGCGGGGATATACTCGGATAACGGGGTATCCCCGATTTTATTTTGGAGGAAAACAAATGGCAACCTACACAAAATCCGGCGTGTCTGTTGAAAATTTGGTCGGGACGCAAACAGAACGCAACCTGCATACGGCACTCAGTGCGGAGTCGCAGGCATATTTGCGATACAAATGGTTTGAAAAAAAGGCAAAGGAGGACGGATTTGTTGCGGTTTCCGAGCTCTTTTGCGATACGGCAGAAAATGAAAAAGAACATGCCGAAATTTGGTTTCGCTATCTTGGCGGATGGTCCGGAACCGAGCGAAACTTGGATGTTGCGGCATCGGGAGAAAATTTTGAATGGGCTACGATGTATTCCGACTTTGAACGGACGGCGCGAGAGGAGGGCTTTACGGTAATTGCCGAGCTTTTTGCACGCGTTGCAAGTATTGAGCGACAACACGAGGAAAATTACCGCACGGCGTTGCAAAAAATAAAAAGCGGGGAGATGTTTTGTTCGGTCAACAGCAATGCAAAGTGGATTTGTCTCAATTGCGGATATATTGCAGAGGGGACGGAACCTCCGAAGGTATGTCCCACTTGCTCCCACCCGCAGGGATATTTTAAACTCTACCGTCCTCAATAAGTAACGCAAAGCGGGAAGGCTGTTTGGATTGCGCCTCCCCGCTTTTTTACTGTCCGTTTTATCTTTATGGCAGAATTCCGGATAGTGGTTCCATGTGAATTTTATATTGTTATTGTCCGTCATAATGACGATTTTTTGAAATGAGGCTTGTTATGTTGGCTATGGGGGTAGAAAAATTTATAGGTTTGTGGTAAAATAAATACGGGAAATCCGATTGCGAGCATGTTGGAGCAGCAATCGAACGCTCCTGAACGGCATGTGGAAACGGTTGAATTGACGGAAACAGAAAGTAACGAGGCAAAAAATGTACAGATTGTTGATTATTGAAGATGACAACGGAATTGCGTGGGCAATCAAGGAGCAGGCAGAGCTGTGGGATTTACAGGTGCAGTGCCTTCAAAATTTTCGAAACGTGATGTCGGATTTTGCCGCCTTTGATCCCCATATTGTTCTCATGGATATCGGTCTGCCGTTTTTCAACGGCTATCATTGGTGCAGTGAAATCCGCAAGGTATCTAAAGTGCCGATCATCTTTATTTCTTCCGCCTCCGACAATATGAACATGGTTATGGCAATGAATATGGGAGCCGATGATTTTATTGCCAAGCCTTTTGACCAAAGTGTATTGATAGCGAAGCTGCAAGCCATGCTCCGCAGAACATACGACTTTGCGCCGTCTGTCCCGGTGCTGGAACACCATGGGGCACTGCTGAATACAGGGGACAACACCCTGCGCTACAAGGACGAAAAAATTCCGCTTTCCAAGAATGAATTCCGTATTTTACATATTCTAATGGATAACAAAGGCAAGGTGGTCAGTCGGGAAAAGCTCATGGAGGCTTTGTGGGAGACCGACAGCTTTGTGGATGAAAATACCTTGACCGTCAATGTAGGACGGTTACGCAAGCGGCTGGAGAGTGCGGGACTGACGGATTTTATCACCACAAAATTCGGCGTAGGTTATATCATAGAAGGTTGAGGGAATGCAGATGAAGTTGTTTTTGCAATACCTCAGAGGCTATCGGCGTACCGCTTTGATGCTGGCGGTATTTTGTGTCGTATTTACGATCGTTTTTTTGCTTTACCGTTTGCCGCCGGAGGCCGTGCTTTATCCTACGCTCCTATGCGTGGGGATTGGTTTTGTCGGATGTTGGATTGATTTCAGACGTGTCAAACGGCAGCATGAGACCTTGCAACGGATTCAAAGCATTACCGATGCAATGACAGCAAACTTCCCGGTTGCGGGAACCATACAGGAAAGCGACTATCGGGGGATTGTGCGTTTCATCAGTGCGGAACATGGTGCCTACCGTCAACGGACAAGCCGCAAATATGCGGATATGATGGAGTATTACACGGTCTGGGCGCATCAAATTAAGACGCCCATTGCTTCTATGCGGTTGCATTTGCAAAATGAAAATTCCGCGCTATCTCGTCAGTTGAGTTCGGATTTGTTTCGCATTGAGCAATATGCGGATATGGTATTGACCTTTTTGCGGCTGGATTCCGAAAGCACCGATTATGTGTTTCAGGAATATGACCTGGACAAGATTGTAAAAGCGGCAGTGAAAAAATTTTCTTCCGAGTTTATCGGACGAAAGCTGTCGCTTGTATATGAGCCGCTGAACACCGCGGTTGTGACCGATGAAAAATGGCTGTCCTTTGTAATCGAACAGGTACTTTCCAATGCATTGAAATACACGCCGTCCGGCAGCATTACCGTTTCACTTGTAGGGGAGAAAACCCTGCGTATTGCAGATACCGGTATCGGCATTGCCGCGGAGGATTTGCCCCGTATCTTTGAAAACGGCTACACCGGTTATAACGGGCGGGCAGACCGAAAAGCCAGCGGCATTGGATTGTATTTGTGCAAACGCATCTGCACCAATTTGGGACACACGATTTCCGCAAGCTCCACGGTGGATGTGGGAACGGTGATTGATATTGATTTGGTACAGAGAAAACTTGAATTTGAGTAAGCTTGAAAAGCAGAAAATGATGTAAATCGGGATTTAAAAATTTTGTGGGTACTTTTTCACTCTACCGTTGGTTGATATCTCCTCACTAAACCAACGGTATGTGTGTTTTGTATGCGGTAACGGTTATACTGTTTGCGAAAGGAGGCAGATTATGAATCAAACGAAAATCGGAAAATTCATTGCCGA
>CAYYCU010000026.1:9045-14218 GCA_964470415.1 uncultured Ruminococcus sp. | reverse complement strand
CAACATAAAAAATCCACCCGCTATGGGTGGATTTTTTCCTTTCGCAAATCATTTTTTTACCGATTCGTAAATGTCACGCAAAAGAACGGATTGCTCCCGAATATTGGCATAAAAATCGGCAAGCGCGGCTTTTTCGGCTTCGGCCTGCGCTTTTGCCTCGGCGGCTTTTGCGTCCTCTTCGGCTTTTTTCTTCGCCGCGGCAGCTTCCTTCTTTGCAATCTCTTTGGCATTCAGCTTGCGCTCGGCAGAACGAATAATGCGAACCGCTACAAATATGCTGAAAGAAATAATCAGAAAATCCAAAATGCTTTGCAGCCATAAGCCGTATTGCACCGAAATCTTTGCGGTCTCCACGGCACCTTCCGCATTTAATACCTCTTCCCGAATGACATATTCCCATTCCTGAATGCTGACACCGCTGGTGGCATAGGTTACAAGCGGCGTAATAATGTATTTCACCAGCCCGTTGACGATGGCATTGAATGCATTTGCAATCACTACCGCAACGGCAAGATCCAGCACATTCCCCTTTGTGATAAACTTTTTAAAATCGGTTAAAAAGCTGATTTTTTCTTTTTTTAAAAGCTCCTTTTGTCTGCGGCGAAGCGCTTTGCGCTCCTCACGTTTTCCCTCTTCGATTCTCTGCTCTATCTCTTTTTGCTCTGCCTCGCTCATAATGCAATCTCTCCTTCTTTTACGTTCTTTTTATTTTTTTCGATTTGATTTTTGTTTGCGATTTTATCTGCCTTCCTCGGCGGCAAGACGGTTGAATTTTTCAATCAAAACAATTTCTGCGGGATCGTACGGGCGCAAATTGGGGCGGAACAAATCATGCTGCCATTTTGTAAAATCGTATCCGCGGTTCTCTCCTCTGTCCCATTGCTCCCACATCACGTCCCACGGCTCGTTGGTTTGCGTTTTGCCGACCACAAATCCCCAGCAATAGTTGCTTACGTTTGCCAAATACAAGAGGGGGTAAACCTCCTGCACCGTGTTGTGATTGATGCGATGCAACCACTCGGTTTGGAACATCGGGCGATTGAATTTTTGCAGGAAACGAATTTCCGCAACCAGCTTCTCATACGATTGGTAACTGTGAAAGCTGATCACATCGGAAAGCTCCAACGCCAGCTTTTCTTCCTCGGTGGAAAGGTCTCCGTTTTTGATGCTGTGCCAAATATCGGCGCAAAGCGGCTGTGACGGATCCTCCGCACGCACGGTCTCAAACAGTACACGGAGCAAGTCCATGGCGCGTTGCGTACCGAGCGTAATGCCCGGCTCGTTGTAAACGTTCCAGCAGAAGATACGTTCATCATTTGCATACCGGCGCACCGTCTTGCGCACCATTTCCAAATACCGTTCCCGCAGCTCCGGATATTCCATATAGTGCTTTGGTTCCTTTGCCTTCTCTTCCTCGGTCATGGGGATTCTGCCCTGATGATAACCGAGTGCATATTTTTGCTCGCCCATCGGCTTTGGTACAAAAACATCGCCGCGCGGCAAATCCTCTTCATGTGCCAAAACCACCATTACCTTTTGTCCGTACTTTGCGCAAAGCGCAATATAACGTTCAAAAATTTCCATATAGGAATCGGGTTCGGCGTAGTAAACATCAAAATTCGCCCACAGGCGGACGGTATTAAAACCGATTTTTTGGCAAAGCGCCAATTCTTTTTCCGCGGTAGCAAGTTTTTCCTCGGATTTGTATTTTTGCCACATATCCAAACGGTTGGCGCAATCGCTTCCGATAAAATTACAGCCTCTCATCCAGCCCAGTTTTGCATACCAGGCATTTGCCTGTTCACATGTCCATTTTTCCTTCATTGCTTTTTTCCTTTCTGAAGCTATTGAATTTTTTCAAACCGCGTTTTTGAGGAAGCAAAAGACCAATTGGCAAAAGCGCGGCTACAAAAAGCGCACAAAGATAAACAAAAAGATTTCCGATGACGGTATAAAGCGTGTTCCCTGTCCGCATGGTCACCTCGGAGACCGCATATCCGTCAACCAGCGGATCAATCCACTCCAATATTTCCCCTTTGGGTGAAACGATCGATGAAATTCCCGTATTGCCGGAGCGCGCCAAATATTTGCCGCTTTCAATTGCGCGAAGTTGGGCTTGCGCCTGATGCTGATACACCGCCGCAGAATCGAAAAACCAACTGTCATTGCTGGAAACAATCAATAACTCTGCGCCGTCCCGTGCACTGTCAATGGTCAGTTGCTCGTAAATGGAGTCGAAACAAATCAAAGCGCCGACACTCCCCCACTTTGTTTCAAGCAACGCGGAATCGGTTCCGGCGTTAAGGTCGCTGTCCAGCGCCGAAAGATTGGCAAGCGGCGGAATCAGCGTCATAATCACATCTCGCATGGGAACATATTCGCCAAACGGAACCAAGTGCCGCTTGGCATAAAAATCTTCACAAATCGTTCCGTCCGACTCAACGCAGTAAAGCGCGTTGTACTCCTTGCCGTCCGTCTCATCGTAATAAAGTGCCCCCACAATTAAAGTAGCATCGCACTCGATTGCCAAATCGGAAACATAAAGCTTTATACTGTCGTTCAAATTCAAATCGTACGGAAAGGTTGATTCCGGCCAAATAATAAGCTCGGCACCTTCCTCGGCTGCCTGCTTGGTATAAGTACCGTAAATCTCGGTGGTCAATGCATACGAATCGGCACTCCATTTTTCGTGCGAATTGATATTCCCTTGGATAACCGCAACCGTAAGCTGCTCGCCGGACGAGGATTGCGGCAAATAACATACGGCAACACCGTAAAAAAGGTTGGAAAAGAACAGCGCAGCCGCCACGGTGCCGCACAAAGCCGAGCGCAATTGATAAAGAATCGCATATGCCAACAGCGCATTGACCGCAACGAGCAACCACGTTACAAAATAGGAGCCGAACAGAGATGCGCTTTGCAAAAACGGAAGCATCTCAATCTGCCCCAAGGCAAGCCGTCCCCACGGTACGCCCGTCCACCCCAAGGTAGAGCTCCATTCAAAAACCACCCAAAGAGAAGCAAATACAAACGGACGCAAAAAAGGAATGCGATCAAAAAGTCCGGTCTTATGTAACCCGCGAAAAATCAAAAAAATCAATCCGCCGACAGCCGCCTGAAGCAACGGAAGCCCCAACCAGCCGGCTGCAATAACAATTGCAGAGGACACATTGTCCATTCCCACAAAATCCAGCGGATAAAGATTAACAAACCAATGGTAAATAACAAAGTAAAAAACATACACGGTCAAAAAGCCGTATCCGTAGGCTCTTTTTAAGGTGCATGCCGGGTTTTCGCACAAACGAAAAGCCCCCACAACCAAAGGAATCATGGTAATCCATTCCAAAATTCCGAATTGCGGAAAAATCAATGTCAGTGCCGTAAAAACAGCTCCGAAAAAAAGATACGGCAACTGTTGCCGGCAGCTTTTTTTGCTGTCACATGACATTGGAATTTCCCCCTTTCGTAAAATCGCGGTAAAACCAGATTTCCTCCGCATTCAATGCAAAGCTTTTTCCGTCAAGATAGGAAAGCACGCCGGACGGTTCTCGGAAAGAAAATTGCAAGCGGTAAGAATACAGCGCTTGAAATTTGTATCCCTTTTCTTTGTCCGCGCGGTTGATGCCGTATTTTCCGTCTCCGAGCAACGGGTGCCCGATATGCGCCATGTGGGCGCGAATTTGGTGTGTTCTTCCCGTCACCAACTCAATTTCAAGCAAAGAACAATCTTCTTTTTCGCCCAAAACCCGATATTTTGTGATAATCTCCTTATAACCGCCTTTCGCGGTATCGGAAATATCAACCGTATTTTCGGCGGCATTTTTACGGAGCCATGCGTGCAGTGTATCCTGCTTTTTCGGCATTTTGCCGTGTACTACGCAAAGGTAAAATTTGCGCAATTCATCGTTGCGTATTTTTTCATTCATCATGCGCAACGACTCCGCATCCTTTGCGGCAATTACAATACCGCCCGTATTGCGGTCAATGCGATTGCAAAGTGCCGGAGCGAACGACTGTTCGGATACGGGATCATACGCGCCTTTTTGCGCAAGATACGCCTTGATATGCATAATCAAGGTGTTCTCCGATGCGGCCGTATCCTCATGAACCAATACGCCGGGACGCTTGTTCAAAAGCATGATATGCGCATCTTCATAAACAATGTCCAATTTGGGATGAATACGGTAGAGCGCGTCTCGGTCCTTTTCGGGAGAGGCAAAAAATTCTTCCCGAATAAACAGCATAATTTCATCTCCCTCACACAGCATATAATTTTGCTGTGTGCGCGCGCGGTTCACCTTTATTTTTTTGGTGCGGATGTATTTGTACATAAGAGATAACGGAAGCCCGCGAACCGCTTTGGAAAGAAACTTATCCAACCGCTGTCCCGCATCGTTCTTTTTTACGGTAATTAAACGCATCTCGTGTTCTGCAAAGCGAGTGCCACACGGGCGCCCCCCATTCTCCTTTGTGAATCAATTGTTTTAAACGACTTTTATTTTGTATATTGCGGTATTCATTATACAATAATTCCAAAGAATTTTCAATACCGATTTGCAAAATTTCGATTATTTTTACAAATTTTTATTTACAAAACAAGAAAAGCATGATAAAATAAAAAGCAGCAAAGAGTAAACAAAGGAGCAACCATGTCTCATTCCAATACAAGAGTCGGAATTTATACGCTTGGCTGTAAGGTCAACCAATATGAATCCGAGGCCATTGCCGAGCTGTTTTTGAAGCAGGGCTTTCAAATATGTCCACCGAGCGGGTTCTGCGACATTTATGTCATCAACACCTGCACCGTCACGGCAGAATCCGATCGCAAGGCACGTCAATTTATTCGCCGTGCCATTAAGCAAAATCCGAATGCCTACATTTTGGTGACTGGCTGTCTTGCGCAAACACAGCCTCAACAGATAGCAAAAATCGAAGGTGTGGATTACATCTGCGGGAACAGCAACAAATCCTCCGTTGTGGATGCTGCGCTGGGCTTGCTCAAAAGCGGGAAAAAGGTACAAGCCTCCGGCAAGCAAATGACGGCGCCGGATGCAAACGGCTTTGAACCAATGCAAATTTCCCACTTTAACCGTACGCGTGCCTATGTTAAAATAGAGGACGGTTGCGAAAGCAAATGTACTTACTGCATCATTCCGCAAGCAAGAGGAAAAAT
>CAYYCU010000026.1:3267-8945 GCA_964470415.1 uncultured Ruminococcus sp. | reverse complement strand
CCGTTAAAAGCCTTGGCTCCGCATTTTCATCTTTCCATGCAAAGCGGTTCGGACAGTGTATTGCAAAGAATGAAGCGAAAATATAACACACGCATGGCGCTGGAAGGAATGGAACGCCTCCGCCGTGCGCTCCCAAACGTACAGTTTACAACCGATATGATTGTAGGATTTCCCGGAGAGAGCGAGGCTGAATTTTCCGAAACGCTTGCATTTATCCGAGAAGCAAAATTTTTGTCGATTCACGTTTTTCCCTATTCCAGACGGAAAGGGACGGAAGCGGATCGCATGCCCGAACAGATTGCAGAAGAAATCAAACATCTGCGGGTTGCAACGCTCTCCGAAGAAGAGGCGCACATTCGTTCGCGTATATTGGACGCGCAAATCGGAAAGCGGGAAACCGTTTTGTTTGAAACTTACAGAGACGGCATGGCTTACGGACATACGCCAAGCTTTATTGAAGTGGCATGTCCTTCCCCCTGTTCCCTGCACGCAAAAATACAATCGGTAGAATTGAAACAGCATGACGGAAACATTTGCTACGGTCAAATGATTTCCGCGGAGCTGTAAAGAAAGGAAGCGAATCCATTGGAATTACAAGGTAAAGTACGCGGATTTGGCCGTTATACCAAACAACAGTTGGAGCAAATGAAAACGGATTTGGATATTTCCATGCCGCTTTCCGCACTCTCCTTCTGCGCCAATTATTACCGTACCCAACAACGCCGCGATCCGGCAATAGATGAATTGAAAATGATTGACCGATTTTATCATATTCAAACGCCGTCTCTCAACCGCGCCATGCTGACAGAGCTTTATACCAACAACGCGTTTACAGCGGATACTTATGCGGATCTTCTCTCTAAACGCCGTACGTTGGATCCTTATGCAAAAAGCCCGTGCTCCCTGCGTGACCTGACGGGCATTGCAAACGCCTACTTGAAAAGAGCCGGAAAAAGCAGTGCGAACCGCCCCTCCGCCGTCCTGTTGCCTGCCGAAAACGGGAAAGAGAAAACGGACGCCAACGGTTTGCAAAGCATAGCGATTTCCAAAAGCGGATATCGCCTGCTGTTTCCCAAGGAGCCCCGTGCGCCAAAGGCTTTGGGAGACTTGCTGGTCATTCTGTTGCCAAGTGCCAAAACGGGTGCCGCCAAATATGAGCAAACGGTCACGGCATTTTTTTACCGCGAAGCATCGGTAAATAAAATCAAGCAAACGGAAATCATCGCGGACGGAGGTTTGTTGGATATACTTCCAAGCTTCTCCTGCGGTCTTTGGATTGAATATTTCCGCCTTTCCAGAACCGGTGAACCGATTCCGCTCAATATGCTCACAGAAGCATATGAAGGAAAATATGTTGTACGCATTTCCCGAAATGAATGCAATGCTTTTTGTAAGGAAGCCGCCGCCGCGGGACTTTGCGCAAACGCTTTTGCCTCGGTAGTTCCCGAAGCAAGCTATACGTTTGTTCGGGAAAACGGTGAAATGTTCTCGCTCGATTTTTCATTTCTCGCCGCAATGCGCCCCCTGCGCCGTATCACCGCAAAATTACAGAATGAAGTTTTTCAAGAGCAGACATCGACTCCGATTCAAACCGCAAAAACAGCGCTTGTGAAAGGCGATAACGGTCGGGACATTCTTTGCGCTGCCTCTGCCTGTATGCCGCATGACGCCGCGTTTCTCCATTCACTGGACTGCTTGCTGACGCCTGTTTTGAATCTTGCCGCCGCAGGCTGTGATTACATATCGGAGTCCCTTGCCGTTTCCGTGGAATTGCCGCGCGATACCCTCTCCTCGGAAACAGCCGTTGGTGAAAGCATTGCCGTGTTGCTTGCCGTTTATCGCATACAAGCCGAGCTCTCCATGCTTCTTTCCGCATCGTCCCTGTGTATCAACGAAAAACGGGAACATCCGCAGCTGACGGCGTTTGTAACCGCCGATGCGTCCGCACCGTGCTCTGCAATCTATACCCAAGAAGGCAACCGCGTTTACTGCATTGTTCCCGAACGGACCGCAGACGGCATGCTGAATTTTTCCGCCCTGCGTACGCTTTTGGATTTTCTCTGCAAGTTGCGGCGGGAGGGCGCCTTATACAGTTCAAGAGTCCTGTGCCGCGAATCGGTAACCGATGCCATACGGGAAATGAGCCGCGGAGCGCTTTTCTGCTGTATTACGGGAGATGCATTGGTAGCCGAAGGAACATTCCCGTTGGCAATTATGATTGAAACCAACAGACAGCTTCCCGCAAAGCAGGTCGGATTTGTAGCAAAAAAGCAACATCCGCCCGTTCTTTCATAAGATATGTTGTCCATTGGTTCCCGCATTTTTTTCGAAAGGGTTCTCTTTTATACACGGAAACCGGAATCTTGCCGATTTTTTATGAAAAAATTCAAAAAAATTGAAAAAAGCTCTTGCAATTTAAAAAAAGATATGATATAATAATCGATGTTGTACAGTATTTTTGCGCCGTTGTACCGAAACAGCGGCGAATGATCGTTTAGGAGGTGTCAAAATGGCAAAATGTTGTATCTGCGGCAAAGGCGTTGTATTCGGTCAGAATGTGTCCCACTCTCACCGTAAAACCAACAGATGCTGGAAGCCCAATATTCGTAAGGTAAAGTTGGAAGGCAGCAAAGCAATTAATGTTTGTTCTCGTTGCCTGCGCACATTAAAAAAGGCTTAATGCTGTTTGTGCAAATAAAGATACGGCAGACACGGTGTGTCTGCCCTTTATTTTTGGAGGCAAAATGCTTTGTATTGTTGACCAAAGAATTCCAATATCGGCAGAAAATACACTGTTGGCGCGCGGCGCTTCCGTTTTAAAATTGCCGCCGCATCCGCATCTGCCCGCACCTGTGGCTTCCCACCCCGATATGCTGCTCTTTTTTGCACCGGAATGTATTTTTTGCACCGAAAGCTATTTTCAAATTGCAAAAAAAGAACTTTTGCAAATTGAAAATGCGGCCCAAAAGCCGATACGGTTAATAAGCGCCGCGCCTGGCAATGTTTATCCAAACGATGTCTTATTCAATGTGCTCCCCATGGGCAACCGATTGTTTTTTCTCGGTACCGATGCCCAAAAAGCCTGGCTCCGCTACACGGAATATCACCCGGTTTACGTCAAACAGGGCTATACCAAATGCGCCTCCATACCGCTGGGAAGCAATGCGCTGATAACCGAGGATCCCTCGGTTGCCAAAGCCGCCGAACAGATGCAGATTGAAGTATTGCGCATCGACTCACACGCCGTTGTGCTAAAAGGATACGATATGGGCTTTCTCGGCGGTGCTGCATCGTTTGCGCCTTACGGCGGCTGCAACAGTCTGTTTTTTTGCGGGGATTTGGAGCAACATCCGAACGCAGTTGCAATTCGCGCATTTTGTCAATCGCACGGCATGGAAATTTTCGCTCTTTCGAATGAACGGCTAACCGATATCGGCACCATTTTTATTATATAAGGAGTTTTCATATGATGGAAAAAGAAAAAATAGACCGCATCAATGAATTGGCGCGCAAAAAGAAGGCCGTTGGATTGACAGCCGATGAGCACGCCGAGCATCAAGCATTGCACAAAGAATATATTCAGCACTTTCGCGCACAATTCACGCAAATTTTGGAAAACACCATTGTCGAATATCCGGACGGAAGCCGTACTGCCCTGCCCGATTTAAAAAATCAAAAGAAAAACAAGTAAAAGAAATTTCCAAAACTCTTTACAAATTTATGAAACTGTGTTATACTGTTTATATATAATAAGTAGCGGAAGGTCAACATGAACAAAAAACAAGTCTTATATACCTCCGATGTAACCGAGACCGAAGCCATTGGAGCCGCACTGGCACAAAAAATGTTGGCGGATTCGACATTGCCGCCTTTTGTGGCACTGTACGGAGATCTCGGCGTTGGCAAAACCGCTTTTATTCGCGGGTTTGCTTCGGTTGCGGCGCCCAACTCAATTGTTCGGTCTCCTACCTTTGCATTGGTTAATGAATATCGCGCATCTCCCCGCTCGCTTTTTCACTTTGATATGTACCGCATTGAAAACGAGGACGATCTCGATTCCATCGGCTTTTACGATTACTGGGAAAGGCCGGGCATTTGCTTGGTGGAATGGAGTGAAAACATCCCGTTTGCGCTCCCCGATGCATTGATTCGTGTGACCATTCAAAAAAGCAATTCCGAAAATACAAACGAGCGTAAAATTGCAATAGAAAAAATCGGAGAAAAGTAAAGCAATGAAAATATTGGCATTGGACAGTACCGCCGTAACCGCATCGGTGGCACTCTGCGAGGATCAAAGCTTGCTCGGCGAATACACGTTGCGTAACGGCAACACGCACAGCGAAACCCTGCTCCCCATGGTGGATTCGGTTTTACATTTTTTTCATATGACCGTGGATGAAATCGACCTGTTTGCTGTTGCAGCCGGTCCGGGTTCCTTTACGGGTGTGCGCATTGGTGCGGCAACACTCAAAGGGTTGGCTTTCGGTACCCAAAAAACTTGCGTTGGCGTCTCCACCTTGGAAGCATTGGCTTTTAATTTAAACATTGTGAACGGTCTGATTTGCCCGGTCATGAACGCAAGAAGACAACAGGTTTATACCGCGCTGTTCCGTTGTCAAAACGGAAAAATCGAACGTCTGCTGCCGGACAGTGCAATGGCAATCTGCGACTTGGATACACACTTGAAAGCCTATAACGAACCGGTCTTTTTATGCGGTGACGGATATCATATCACATCCGAATTGCTGAAGCATGAAACCGTTTCGGTTCCCGAACGTCTGCGTCATCAAAGCGCCTTTTCGGTAGCACAGGTTGCCCTTTTGCAATATCAAAGCGGCATATATACAACGGATACCGAACTGGTGCCGACTTATTTGCGTCCTTCACAAGCGGAACGCGAGCGTGCCGCGCGTGAGAAAAATACCGGTATTGTACTTTAAGTAAACAACGAAAGAAGGAATTCTGATGAACACGAAAAAAATAACAATTGGCTGCGACCATGCCGGATATGAATTAAAATTAAAAGTAATCGAACACCTCAAAGAGCGCGGTATTGAAGTGATTGATGTCGGAACCGATTCGACCGCAAGCTGTGATTATCCCGCCATTGCACACAAGCTTTGCCAAAATATTCAAAACGGAACCACGGAGCTCGGAATTTTGATTTGCGGTACCGGAATCGGAATGTCCATGGCAGCCAACAAACACCGCGGCATTCGTGCGGCGGCATGTTCGGATACCTTTAGTGCGCGGCTGACCAGATTGCATAACAACGCAAACGTCCTTTGCTTTGGAGAACGCGTTGTCGGCATGGGACTGGCATTGGATTTGGTTGACAACTTTATTGATGCGGATTTTGAGGGTGGAAAACACCAACGCCGCGTAGATATGATTACCGCAATAGAAGCCGAAGAAACCTCTCGATAAAAATCTCTTTTCCAAAAATAAAAAGAAAAAGGACAGGTTATCGCTATGATGGATAAAAAGCAAATTGCAGAACTTTTTATAAAAAGCGCAAAAAAGAACCGCACGGCCGCAATCATTCTTGCCGCCGGAAATTCCACACGCATGGGGGGAATTAACAAGCAATTGGAGCCGCTTTGCGGTATCCCGGTTTTGGCACATACCCTGATGGCATATCAGCAGTGTGCGCTGATTCGTGAGATTGTAGTTGTTAC
>CAYYCU010000026.1:0-3167 GCA_964470415.1 uncultured Ruminococcus sp. | reverse complement strand
CTCGGTATGACCAAAGAAACGCTGGATCGCAAAAATCTTTGGCTGGCACAAACGCCGCAAGTATTCCATCACTCGCTTTATGTTGCCGCTTTGGCACGTGCGCAAAAAGACGGCTTTACGTCAACCGATGACAATGCTCTGATTGAACACTTGGGATATAAAGTACGCATGGTGGAATGTGGCATAGAAAACTTGAAAATTACCACGCCGGACGACCTGCATTTAGCGGAAGCCCTTTTGGAATACAGGAGCGCACATCATGATAGCTGATTTACGTATCGGACACGGGTATGATGTGCACCGTCTGGTTCCAAATCGCCGATTGATTCTCGGCGGTGTAGAAATTCCGCACGAAACGGGACTTTTGGGACACTCCGATGCCGATGTGCTGACGCATGCGATTATGGATGCACTTTTGGGCGCAATGGCATTGGGGGACATCGGAAAGCATTTCCCGGATTCTGATCCCGCATATCACGATGCGGACAGTCTGGTGCTTGCCGCGCATGTGCGTAATTCGGTCTGCCGGGACGGTTGGCAAATCGGGAATATTGATGCCACCGTCATTGCACAGGCACCAAAGCTTGCGCCGTACATTCCGACAATGCGAACAAAGCTTGCCGCCTGCTTCAATATTCCGCTCGATCGCATCAATATTAAAGCGACCACCGAGGAAAAGCTCGGATTTACCGGTGAAAAGCTCGGAATTGCCGCTCATGCGGTCTGCATCATGTTGAAAAACAAAGAGGAAGCGGCAAAATAACCGCTTCCCTATATGAAGCACGCGAAAAAGCGGAAAAATCTTTCCAAACTTCCATGCTTCTTCTCTTCCCACCGCTTCTTCGCATACGAATTTTCATTTTCAGTATATGAATACGGACTGCAATTTTGACACCTTTTTGCATGTTTCGTCATTTTTTTAGAAAGGATTACCGATTATGATTTACGTTGCACCTTCTCTTTTGGCAGCCGATTTTTCCAACTTAAAAAATGAGGTTAACCGCGTTGCCGAAGCGGGAGCAAATTATTTGCACCTGGATGTAATGGACGGCGCATTTGTTCCCAACATCAGCTTTGGCGCACCTGTTATTGCGGCTTTGCGTCCGCATACCAAATTGATTTTTGATGTACATCTGATGATCAACGATCCCATTCGCTATATTGACGATTTTGTAAAGGCAGGCGCTGATATTATCACCGTCCACCTGGAAAGCTGCTCCAATGTCATGCAGGTATTACAGTATATTCGCTCCAAAGAAGTGCGCTGCGGATTGGCAATTTCCCCCGCAACGCCCGTGGAACAAATCATTCCCTATTTATCGGAAATTCATATGGCATTGATTATGACGGTGGTGCCGGGCTTTGGCGGACAAGCGCTGATTCCGGAAACATTGAAAAAAATTCGCACGGTAAAGCGCTATGCCTTTTCTCACAGATTAAAGCTGGATATTGAGGCAGACGGCGGAATCAAGCCGGAGAATATCGGTCAGGTAACCGAGGCAGGCGCAAATATCATTGTAGCAGGCTCCGCTGTTTTCGGTGCCAAGCACCCAAAAGCCGTTATTACCGCCATGCGGGAAACTGCCGCCGAGCATTATTACAGAGAAAAATAAACATTCTCAAAAAAACAACAGCCCTTCGATTTTAATATCCCCCAAAAGCATTTGGCTTTTGGGGAATATCTTTTTTCGAACGGCTTTTTATTTGATTATTTGCCTGCGGTCATCTTTGCAATTTCTTCTGCAAAGTTTTCTTCTCTCTTTTGAATGCCTTCGCCTTTTTCAAAACGGTAGAAATCAACAATTTCAATATTTCCGCCAAGTTCTTTTGCGGTAGCCTTTACATACTGACCAACCTTCATGTCCTCGTCTTTTACATAGGTCATATCAACCAGGCAGTTGTTGTCGTAGAATTTGGAAATTCTACCCTGTACCATTTTCTCCTTAATTGCATCGGGCTTCTTTGCATTGGCAGGATCATTGGCAATTTGAGCCAAAAGAATATTCTTTTCTTCCTCAATTACCGATGCGGGAACCTGCTCACGGTTGAGATAAGGTGTGGGATATGCACCGATTTGCAATGCAATATTCTTTGCAAATGCGGCAAATTCGGGCTTATCGGCAACATCGGTCTCAAACTTTGCAATAACGCCAATCGAACCGGTTCCGTGAATATACACACTGGTAACGCCTTCAACCACAACGAAACGACGTACGGTCAGCTTTTCGCCGATTTTAAAAATCATTTCCTTGACTTTTGCATCGACATCCATTTCATCATCGAATTTGCAAGCCATCAAAGCCTCAACATTTGCGGGCTTTTGTGCAATGATAATTTTGAGAAGATCGGCAACGAACGCCTTAAAGCTTTCGTTCTTTGCAACAAAGTCGGTCTCGGAGTTTACCTCAATCATTGCGGTGGTGTTGCCCTCTTTCATAATTTCGACAATACCATCGGCAGCGATTCTGGTAGCCATTTTGGACTCTGCCTTCAGCTCGCCCTTTTCGCGGAGGATTTTGATTGCGGCGTCCATATCGCCGTCAGCTTCAACAAGTGCCTTTTTGCACTCCATCATACCGATACCGGTTTTTGCGCGGAGCGCGGCAACATCTTTTGCAGTAATAGCAGCCATTTTTATAACCCCTTTCAGAAAAAATTATTCGGCATCGGCAACAACCGCTTCATTGGCGGGAGCAGCCTCTTCTTCGGCTACATCGGCCTCACCCTGCTTGCCCTCGATAACAGCATCTGCCAAGGATGCGGAAATCAGCTTAATGGCACGGATTGCGTCATCGTTACCGGGAATGATATAGTCGGCATCATCGGGATCGCAGTTTGTATCAACGATAGCAACTACGGGGATACCGAGCTTCTTTGCCTCGAGAACGGCGTTGCTCTCTTTTTTGGGATCTACAATAAATACAGCATCGGGCAATTTTTCCATGGTCTTGATACCGCCGTAGCTCTTTTCAAGATCGAAAATTTCTTTCTGCATGGAAGCAACTTCCTTTTTGGGAAGCAAATCAAATGTGCCGTCCTCCTGCATCTTGTACAAATCGTTGAGACGGTTGATAGACTTTTTAATCGTCTTAAAGTTTGTCATCATACCGCCGGGCCAACGAACGTTTACATAGTACATTCCGCAATGGGGAGCCTCTTCTTTAATG
>CAYYCU010000025.1:10075-14327 GCA_964470415.1 uncultured Ruminococcus sp. | reverse complement strand
TAAAAATGAAAAAAAGAGTTTTTTGTTTGCTTTTGGCGGTTTGCTTTTTCGTTTGCGGCGTGCCGATGTCGGTTTCGGCAGCATCAATAGAGAATACGGACGAAATCGTCATTTTTTATACCAATGATGTGCATACATACATAGACGGTGACATTCGTTATTCCGATCTCGCGGCTTTAAAAGCGGCTTACGGCAATTCCTTGCTTTTGGATGCCGGAGACCATATCCAGGGGACGGCATACGGTTCTATGGATAAAGGAAAGACAATTGTTGAAATTATGAACGCGGTTGGCTATGATGCGGCAACGCTCGGAAATCATGAGTTTGATTACGGCATGTCCGGATGCTTGCAGGCTGTGGAATGGGCAGAGTATGCTTATGTTTCGTGTAACTTTTATCACGAATCAAACGGAACTGCCGGAGACACGGTGTTGGATGCTTACCGTATTTTTGAAGTCGGCGGTATGAAAATTGCCGTTATCGGCATTACCACACCGGAAACCTTTACGTCCTCCACGCCCGCTTATTTTCAAAACGAGAACGGAGAATACATTTACGGCATTGCGGGCGGAGCGGACGGACAAGCACTTTACACGGCGGTTCAGTCTGCCATTGACGCGGCGTCTGCCAACGCCGATGTCGTTCTTGCTTTGGGGCATTTGGGGGACGATTTGTCATCGGCACCGTGGCGCTCCGAGGATGTCATTGCCAATACCGTTGGCTTGGATGCCTTTATAGACGGACATTCTCATTCGACCGTACCGATGAAAACGGTTGCCGATAAAAACGGCAATGATGTTGTTTTAACGCAAACGGGAGAATATTTTGGAGCAATTGGTAAGATGACCATTTCCGATGGTAACATTACCACGCAACTTTTAACGGCCGATGATATTGCGGATGTTACCTCAAATGCACAGGTAAAATCCATGGAAGACAGCTGGATATCGGAAATGGAAACCAAGCTCGGCGAAACGATTGGTACCGCCAATGTAACCTTAAACAACTACAATTCCGATGATACCCGTTTGGTGCGTGTACAGGAAACCAATACGGGTGATTTTGCGGCAGATGCGCTATATTATCTTTTTGACAATATGGGTATGGATGTGGATGTTGCTTTTATGAACGGCGGCGGGATTCGCAACCATGCAATTACAGGCGCGCTGACTTACAAAACCTGTAAAGAGATTCATACGTTCGGCAATGTGGCATGCTTGCAAACCGTAACGGGACAGCAACTGTTGGATGCATTGGAATGGGGGGCGCGTGATGTCGGAGTGGATGAATGCGGTGGATTTTTGCATGTTTCCGGATTAACTTATCAAATTGATACCACTATTGCCGATACCACGCAAAAGAATGAAAAGGGCGTTTGGATTGGCGGTCCGACCGACCGCTACCGCGTTCACGATGTGAAGATCTATAACAAAGAAACCCAAAGTTGGGATAAATTGGACTTGAATGCGTCTTATCATTTGGCAGGATACAATTACACGTTACGGGATCTTGGCGATGGTTACGCCATGTTTGCCGGTGCTGTAAACATATTGGATTATGTAATGGAAGATTATATGGTGCTTGCCAATTATATACAAGGATTTGAGTTGCAAACCGTTGATGTTTCCAATTCTCCCTTGGCTCTTAAATATTCCGGCTTTACGGTAGATTACAGTGCCGTTGGCGGAAGCGGACGCATTGTCTTTGCGGAAACTCCAAATACAATTGATTTTACGGTCATTGCTGTAACGGTCGGGACGGTTGTTGCCGTTGCGATTGCTGCCGCTGTGACGGTTATCTATTGCAAAAAGAAAAAAGCGGCAAGGGTAACTTCGGTATAAAAAGTCAATATGGCAAAACGTTCTTTTCGGAGCTTCGGCTTTGGAAAGAACGTTTTTGCTTGTTGTCGAAAGGCTGTGTCAGACACAAAAAATGTACTTGGAATATCGAATTTGTTAACGTACCGTGTGCAAACCGTTTCCAAAATATTTTTAACAATTTGTTAATTTTGCGTTTAACAACTTGACATTTAACGCAAAAGCGATACAATATTATTAGATGATTTTCTCGGCGCAGACTGATATGCTGGTATCAGAATTCATTTCGAGCAAGTCATAAATATCATCATATTCTTAAAGGAGAAAAAGTATGAAAAAGTTATCTTTCATTGCGGCCCTGTTAGCACTTTTCTGTTGTCTGTCATCCTGTTCCTTATTTTCCGGTTCCGATACGAGTATTTCCAAAAAAGAAGAATCCGCGTTCATAGATGAAATCGGCGGGTGCTCGGAAACTTATACCGGCGCACTTTCGGAAAACACCTATTATGATGCGGTTGAAGCGGCACATGCATATGTTTTGGAGGAAATTGCCAAGGAAGATTCCGAATACACAATCGAAGCAACTGTTTGCGAAGGCACACCGAGCAATGACGAGCTGCAGGCGGCAGGCATTTCATCGGATTTGTTAGACGGCGCAACCTCGGTACAAAAATATACGGTAACCTATACCGAGGACGGGCAGGATTCCGACTCTACAAGCGAATTATCGACCGGCAATCAAAAAACCGTTGTTGTTTATGTGGTCGGCGGAGACGATTGGTTTAAATATTTTTCACCGGTTGTCGTTACCGGAAATACGGTTACAAAAAGCTATTACGATTCTATTTTCCACAGTGAAAAATTCGATAATTGCACAATCGTGCAAAATTCAAAGATTTCTGTCAAGGCAGGTGTTTTTGTCTTTTCGGAAACTGTGGAAATGACGTTAACTTCTACGATGAAGTATGCAGATAACAAAATTTATATCGAAGAAAAGATTGAATCCGATGTAGAAAGCGAAAACTCCGACCTCAAGCTTTATATTGAACTTTCCGAGGGCGGATTGGTTGAGAATTGCTATTTAAATGAAAATGGCTATTGGGAAGACGCATATCTTCGCGACAGAAGTCTGTTAACACCGTTCGGAGATCAGTTCCTTCATTACTCTTATTTTACCAAAACCGATTACGGTTGTACGTTGGAAAAAGAAAATCTGGAAGCTTATCTGGCGCAAAGCTTGGATGAACTCAACTTAAGCGGCGACATGGAAGTTGACGGAAGTGTAAATTATTACGTAACCGATGGCGTTTTGAACGGAATTATGAACAAGATTGTTGTAAAAATGGAGTTGGAAGGCGTTTCGGTGACCGAAAGCATTACATCGACTGTAAAATGCATAGATTACGGTACAACACAGATTGAAAGTCCGATTAACAAATAATGATTCCGCATAGTGTATCGTAAAGTCGTTTACGGTTCCAATCGAATAGATTACGTTCTTGCGTAACAGTCAAAAAAGCAACTTCAAAAGCTCTGAAAAGTGCAATTGAGGTTGCTTTTGCTTTGCCATGCAAAGACAGTTCCGTGAAACGGGTTTCCATTATCCGATATTCCATAAAGATTTTAAAAAAATTCGTTCCGAAGCTCTTTACAAGAACGGTCTTTTATGATAAAATATAATATAAAAGTACGGTGGAAGGGAGGCGCGAAAAATGAACGAAAATGAACGGTATTATCGCAGTACGGTTGGCGCGATTGGTGCCGCCATGTTGATGTTTTTGCTGTTTATCAATGTGTTGGGCTTTATACTTGTGTTTGCAGAGGCCTCGCTTTCCTCTCTTTTAACGCCAACGGTATATCACGTTGTATATCAAATTTTGTATGCCGCAGGGTATTTGCTGTCTTTTATGCTTCCCGTACCGATATTAAAAGGGCTTATACACAAAAAGGGGTATCCTTATCAGCCCTTGCAATCGTCCTGTAAAATGCCGCTTTGGACATTTTTGCTGTTGCCTGCCGGTGTTGCCGTTGTTTTTTCGGCCGCTTCACTGAATGCTTCCATGGTTAGCATTTTTCATTATTCCGATGTTTCTTCTCAAGTGCTTTGGGGTACGACCGATCAAGCGCCTGAACTGTATCAAGTCGTATTGCAATTTATTGTAACCTGCGTTGTTCCCGGATTTTGTGAAGAATTTCTTTTTCGCGGAGCCATTTTAACCAATTGCCGTCCCTTCGGACGCTCCAATGCGATTTTGATTAGTGCATTGCTGTTTTCTTTGATGCACCAAAATGCCGAGCAAATCTTTTATGCTTTTATTGCGGGAATTTTTCTCGGATTGGTTTATGAAAAAACGGGAAGTATTTGGCCCGGTACGGTTTTACACATTTTCAATAACTTTGTTTCGGTCAGCGAGGGACTGATTGTTTACAAATGG
>CAYYCU010000025.1:0-9975 GCA_964470415.1 uncultured Ruminococcus sp. | reverse complement strand
TTGGAGGAAGCCGCTTTGGCGGCATCGGAGGGAGAGGTTCCCGTAGGTGCCGTGATTGTAAAGGACGGTACACTTTTGGCGCGTACGCACAATCTGTGTGAGACAACCGCACAAGCGACTGCGCATGCGGAATTGCTTGCAATTGAAGCCGCGTCCCGCCGGCTCGGAAGCTGGCGCCTTTCGGATACGACTTTGTATGTTACATTGGAACCCTGCCTTATGTGTGCGGGAGCCGCAATCAATGCCCGTATTCCGCGCGTGGTATTTGCCGCCAGAGATGCAAGAGCCGGGGCATGCGGAAGTCTGTTAAATGTCGGTACTTATCCGTTGGAGATTGTTCCGCAGTATGAGCACGGATTGTTGGAAAACGAGGCTTTGCTTCTGCTTCGCAATTTTTTTGCGGAAAAGCGAAAAAATGCAAAAAAATAATACAATTTTCTATTTACAAATTCTACAAAATCGGATATAATAAAACCGACCGATAAATCCAGAAAGGTTATTTGTTTTATGTCAAACGTCATTATTCCCAAGGGCTATCAATCGTTTTTGACCTTGCGTCAAACCGAGTGTGCCATTAAAAAGGTCAAGGATTTTTTTGAAAAAGATCTTTCCGTACAGCTGAACTTGACGCGCGTTTCCGCACCGTTATTTGTTACCCCGGATAGCGGCTTAAACGATGATTTGAACGGCGTGGAGCGTCCCGTTCGCTTTGATTTGCATTCCGGTGAAGATTTGGAAATTGTACACTCTTTGGCAAAATGGAAGCGATTTGCACTGGGAATGTACGGTTTTGAGGTTGGCGAAGGACTTTATACCGATATGAATGCCATCCGCCGTGACGAAGAAACCGATAATATTCATTCCATGTTTGTTGACCAATGGGATTGGGAAAAAATCATCACGCGCGAGCAACGCACACGCCAAACCCTGCATGAGGCGGTGGAGTGCATTTACAATACCTTGCATCATACCGAAAATTATATTGTCAATGAATATTCCTTTATCGGAAAGCTTTTGCCCGAAAAAATTACCTTTGTTACATCGCAGGAATTGGAGAATCGCTGGCCGGAAAAAATGCCGAAGGAACGTGAATATGCTGCCGCAAAGGAATACGGCGCCATTTTCTTGGAGCAAATCGGCGGAAAATTAAAGAGCGGTTCCATACACGACGGAAGAGCGCCGGATTACGATGATTGGACGCTGAATGGGGATATTATTGTTTATTATCCCATTTTGGACATTGCGCTTGAACTTTCTTCTATGGGGATTCGTGTAGATGAAGATGCACTGCGGCGGCAACTGGCGGAGCGTGGCTGTACCGAACGGGAAAACATGCCGTTTCATAAAGCTTTGCTTGACGGCAAATTGCCTTACACCATTGGCGGCGGAATCGGTCAATCGCGCATGTGTATGTTCTTTTTGCGCAAGGCGCATATCGGGGAGGTTCAATCCTCGCATTGGAGTCAAGCGGAATACCGCCTCTGTGAGGAAAACGGCGTCCATTTGCTTTGAAAAATATCGGTTCATGGCAATAATCGCCTTTACAGTCGGGGAAACTGCACTTGGTTTTTGGTTGTGGTTTCCTCTTTTTTCATATGAACGGAGGTTTGAATGAAAACAATTTCAAAAAACAGATTTCTTTTATGCTTTTTTGCGTTCTGGCTTTGCCTCTCACTGTTTGGCTGTGCAAACGGAGAAAAAGACTTTTCCGTCCAAACGCGTGCTTTAACCTACGGCGTAGGAGCCAGACTGCCGGAAGCCGCTGATTTTTTCATTGATTTGCCGGATGATTATACGGCACGTTACGCAGAAGAGTATGATTTTCATACATTGGGCGACTATACATTGACCGTGATTGTTTCAAATTCTCACGGACTTGAAAAAGAATATGATGTGATGTTTTCGCTGGTTCACGATACGGAGCCGCCGGTTATGACTGGCGTTCAAGATATTTCGGTTTACAAGGGAGACGGCATATCCTATCGCAACGGCGTGTCTCTTTCCGATAATTGTGACGGGGAGGTTACGCTAACGGTTGATTCTTCCAAGGTTGACCTGGATACGGAAGGTTCCTATCCCGTTGTTTATACTGCCACCGATGCCGCGGGAAATCAAACCGTTTTGGAAATTCGCGTATATGTATATCGTGCGGCAGTGACCGAAGAGATGCTGTACGAACTGGTGGATCCGATTATTGCCGAAAAGCAAATGGCAACGCTTTCCAAAGAGGCACAGGTGCGGGCAATTTATCAATATGTCTATTATTTCATTGATTATACCGCTTATTCCGATAAGAGTGATTGGGTACGCGCCGCTTATGAAGGATTGCGAACCGGAAAAGGGGACTGCTATACCTATTTTGCACTTTCCAAAGCCTTTTTTGAACGTTTAAATTTGGAGAATATGGATATTGTCCGTACAACCGGTATTGTAGAAGAAAGGCATTACTGGAATTACGTCAATATCGGAAGCGAAAATTCACCAAGCTGGTATCATTTTGATGCGTGCCAAATCCGCGGTGTACAGCACAGCGGATGTTTGTTGACCGATAAGCAGGTAGCGGCATATACCCGTCAGCGTGTTGATGAAAACGGTGTCGGCAATTATTTTTATGCTTATGACAACACAAAATATCCTGCTTCATCCGAAAAAATCATTACGGCAACGCCGTCCTTGGAACCCTATTATTGAATGAAAAGAGGCAACATTTACAATGCAGACCAATATATTGGAATATCTTGAAAAAACAGCGCCGCGTTTGCCGAATAAAATCGCATATTCAAACGGTACGGACAGCATGACTTTCTCCGAATTATTAAAAAATGCACGCGCTGTGGGAAGCGGTTTGTTGAAGCGCGGGTACCGCGGAGAGGCAGTCGCTGTTTTGATGGAAAAGCATCCGTGCGAAATTGCGGCTTTTTACGGAGCGGTTTACGCCGGTTGCTTTTATGTGCCGTTGGATCCCGAAATGCCGCAACATCGTATGGAACTGATTTTGCAAAATGTTGACGCCCGTGCTATGATTGTGGATTCCAAAGGCAAAAAAATATTGGAGCATTTGCAATATGACGGGGATGTTTTGCAGTACGGTCAGCTTGCGAATACCGAAGAAGATACTGCCGCCCTGCAATGTGTCAGAGAACGGCAAATTGACATCGATCCGATTTATATTGTTTTTACATCCGGTTCTACAGGCGTTCCCAAAGGGGTTGCGGCATGTCATCGCTCGGTTATTGATTATACAGAAGCACTTTGCGAAGCACTTCCTTTTTCGGAAGAAACTGTTTTTGCCAATCAAACGCCGCTCTTTTTTGATGCGCCGCTGAAGGAGTTGATGCCGGTAATCAAATACGGGGCAACCGCTTATTTGGTTCCGCGCCAGCTGTTTTTGTTTCCTATAAAGCTTTGCGATTTTCTCAATGAACACCGTGTCAACACGGTTTGTTGGGTTGTTTCCGCACTGACCATGATTTCCTCTTTGGGAGTATTGGAAAAAAATCCGCCCCAATATTTGCATACGGTGGCGTTTGGCAGTGAAGTTTTTCCAAGCCGTCAATATGCGCTTTGGAGACAGGCTTTGCCGAATGCCGCGTTTTATAATCTTTACGGCCCCACCGAAGCCACGGGAATGTCATGCTTTTGGCATGCCGACAGGGAACTCAAAGAAGATGAAGCCATTCCAATCGGACGTCCGTTTCGCAATACGGATGTTATGCTGTTGAATGAAGCGGGAAGCCGCGTTTCCGATGGAGAAGTTGGAGAAATTTATTTGCGCGGAACCTGTGTAACACTCGGATATTACCGCAATTTTGAAAAAACATCGGAAGCGTTTGTACAAAATCCGCTGCAACATGCATATCCGGAAACGGTTTATCGAACCGGGGATCTTGCATATCGAAATGCTTACGGAGAATTGGTCTTTGTCAGCCGAAAGGATGCGCAAATTAAACATATGGGGCATCGGATTGAACTGGGAGAAATTGAGGCGGCGGCGCAAAAATGTGACGGCGTTATGAGCGCATGCTGTGTTTATGATGCCGATGAAAAACGAATTTTACTTTATTTTACGGGTTCGATTAAAACGGACGCTTTGCAAGCTTTTCTTCGCGGCTATTTACCGCGGTATATGTTGCCGGCTGCTTACTGTCAGCTGGATAGAATGCCGTTAACGCTGAATGGAAAGTTGGACCGAAAAAAACTTGCCAATGAGATAAAAAACGCTTTTCACTGACGGCTTTCCAAAAAGTGTTGTCAAGGGACCGTATGTAAATTCTTTTATTTGAATTTCGGTTTTGTTCATTTTCCTTTCAAAAAAAGCGCTTGACAATCAAGTGATTGTATGATAAAATATATACAGAATGAGAATATGTCAAAAACGAGGAGAACGAAAGCACATGAATTTACAGTTTTATGATGATTTAATTCCGGGAACCAAACTGAAATGTTCCGAGATGGACGGTTTGACCGGTCTTGCTTTTTTGAACAAGGTATTTTTTATCAGCGATGGCGTCATGCTGACACAAATCCGAGATATTTCCGGAATTGACAGTTCTACTCTCCAAAACTGGACCAAGCGCGGTTGGGTGGTAAACAGCAAGCTCAAAAAATATAATATTGACCAAGTGGCGCATATTTTGATTATCAACATGTTGCGCTCTTGTATGCAATTGGACAAAATTGATTTTTTGATTCATTATATCAACGGGGAAGTTGAGGATGTCAATGATGACATCATTTCCGATTCCGTGCTTTATGATTATATCTGCAAAATTTTGCGTTGTTTTATGAATGAAAAGACCTGTGAGCTTTCTTCCATAGGCAGTTTGATTGCCGAGATTACGGCAGATTATGTGGAACCGATTGCAGGAGCGCGGGAGCGGTTAAATCATGCACTTGAAGTCATTGTTGTGACCTATTATGCGGCGCAAATAAAGCAGCATGCTGCCGGACTGCTGGAAAAGCTGGAGGCGCAAGCGGAAAATATATGAAAAAAACAGATTGCTTGATTGAAGCGCTTATTTTACTGATTTGTCAGCTCCTTTCCTGTACGGTCGTTTATCTTTCCTCTTGGATACTGGTGAAAATTATTGATAAATTTGTTTATCTCGGCTATTTTTGGTCATCTGTTTTATATTGTATATTCATGACCGTTGGCGTATTTGCTTTGCTTTTTTTGTATGCATACCAAAGTGCATACCGCACGGCGAAATTTTGTTTGCGCGAGACGGTCGTTTCATCTGCCATTGCCGGAACATTTCATCTTTTAATCGCGGCGGTTTTCCGCTATTTGCCGTTGCTTTCCGGTAATACACGTTTTCTTGCAGGCCTGATTGCGTTTGGAAAAGATTTTGATTCCGTTGAAGCTTTTAAAGCGATTCCCGCCTATCTGCCGCCTGTTTTGTTTGCGGTTACCATGTTATTCGGGTATGTTATCATGATAATTTTGCGCCGTATGGCGGTTTATCGCCGTCTGATGAATCGTCTGGAGTTGACAGGCTCTACGGAGGTTGCTTCCCAATAAACGAATGAAGTTGCTTTGTCGATAAGGTCTTATTTAAAAATGGAACCCTTTTCAATAAAAAAATTAAATAAAAAAGTAAAAAGCATTGACAAAATGATGTCTGTGTGATATACTGATAAAAAATGATAGAGGTGCACCTTGAAAAAAGTAACCGTTGTGTAACAATCTGCGCGGATGTTGCAATGGGGAAAGGTTCGGGTGCCGAAGAGCGGCTGTGCGCACAGCTGTTTCTGGCGTGGCAGAAAATATCTGTTATGCTGTCGCAGCAATGCGGAGCGCTATCCTACTTCCCGTTACCATGCCGAAAGCACGGTGCTTTCTATGGCTACGAACCGGGCAGAGCGGCCTTCGCGGCAAGCTCTGCTTTTTCTTTTGCGCTTGCATGGCGAATTCATTTCAGCTTTTAAAAGAAAGGATGATAGATTATGAAAAAAACAGTGTTCAAAGGTGCTGCCACCGCAATTATTACCCCTTTTTGCGGGGATAAAATTGATTATAAGCGTTTTGCCGAACTGATAGAATGGCAAATTGCAGAGGGAATTGATGCCATTGTAACCTGCGGAACCACCGGAGAGGGTTCCACTTTAACCGATGAAGAGCACCGCGAGGCGATTCGGTTTACCGTAGAGCAGGTAAAAAAACGTGTTCCCGTCATTGCGGGAACCGGCTCCAATGATACGGCGTATGCCATTGAGCTTACAAAATATGCCTGCGAGGTGGGTGCGGATGCGGTTTTGGCGGTAACGCCTTACTATAATAAAGCAACGCAAAAGGGATTGATCGCTTCTTTCCGTGCAATCGCCGATGCCAGCACAAAACCGGTGATTCTGTATAATGTACCTTCTCGTACAGGGTGCAATCTGCTTCCCGCAACAGCCGCTGTACTTGCCGAACATCCCAATATTGTTGCCATTAAAGAAGCAAGCGGAAATATCTCGCAAATTGCAGAGCTTTGTGCGCTTACACGCGGGAAATTGGATGTTTATTCCGGCAACGATGACCAAATTGTACCGGTTCTGTCATTGGGAGGAATCGGTGTAATTTCGGTACTTTCCAACTGTATGCCGCGTGAAACCTCGGAAATTTGCCATAAATTTTTTGCCGGAGACATTGCCGGCAGTGCCAAAATGCAACTGGATTTGCTGCCGTTGGTAAACGCACTGTTTTGCGAAGTCAATCCCATTCCCGTAAAAGCGGCAATGGCTGCAATGGGCTACTGCGAAAACAGCGTGCGGTTGCCTCTTACCGTCATGGAACCGCAAAATGAAGAAAAGCTCTTGGCTTTGATGGCCGCGCAGGGCTTACGGGTTGACGGAGGCAAAACGGTATGAACATTTTGATTTGCGGAATCGGCGGACGCATGGGGCGCGAGGTCGCCAAACTTGCATTGGACGGTGTGCGCGGTGTAACCGTGATTGCCGGATATGATGTGGTTCCTGTTGACACACGGGAATTCCGTTCTTATACCGATTGGGCATTGGTGGAAGAAAAGCCGGATTGCATTGTTGATTTTTCCAATCATGCCGGGACATCGGCTTTGTTGAATTATGCAACCGCTCATAAAATTCCTGCTGTGATTGCCACCACCGGGCATACGGAAGAAGAGCTTGCGGAAATTCGGCAAGCATCAAAACAAATTCCGATTTTTTATTCTGCCAATATGTCCCTCGGAATTGCTTTACTGGTTGAACTTGCCAAAACCACGGCAAAAACCTTTCCGAATGCCGATATTGAGATTATTGAAAAACATCATAACCGTAAGCTTGACGCACCGAGCGGTACCGCATTGCTTTTGGCAAATGCCGTAAAGGAGGTTCGTGCCGATGCGCACTTCATATACGGCAGAGAGGGACATTCAAAAAGAGAGCCGCAGGAAATCGGCATTCACGCGGTACGTATGGGAAATATCATAGGCGAACACGAGGTCATTGTGGGAACCGATACACAAACGATTACACTCAAGCATGAGGCGCACAGCCGTGCGTTGTTTGCGGAAGGTGCAATTGCCGCCGCGGAATTTTTGCTTGACAAGCCTGCCGGCATGTATGATATGAAACGCATGATTTCGGCAGAATAAGTCGAAACTTTTTTAGAGGAAAACAATGATTTGCAATAATCTTTCAATTAATCAAAAGGGACATCTTTGTTTAGGCGGACAGGATACCGTAGCGCTTGCCGCACAATACGGTACACCGCTGTATTTGTTGGACGAAGATCGCATTCGTGCACGGTGCCGTACCTATCGGTCCGCCACGCAAGCGGCCTTTGGCGAGAACGCAAAAGCGCTTTATGCGAGTAAGGCAGCCTCTTTTCGTGCCATGTACCGCATTATGAAAGAAGAAAATATGGGAGTGGATGTTGTTTCTTCCGGTGAAATTTATACGGCTGTTTCCGCCGGCTTTCCAATGGAGAATGCCTATTTTCACAGCAACAATAAAACCGATGCGGATATTGCTTATGCAATGGAAAACGGCGTGGGTTATTTTGTTGTGGATAACCGTGAAGAATTGGACGCGATTGAGCGCTTGGCCGCATTGCATTCCAAAACGCAAAAAATTCTGTTGCGTTTGACGCCCGGCATTGATCCGCATACTTACGCGGCGGTTGCAACCGGAAAAGTGGATTCCAAATTCGGTTCTGCAATCGAGACGGGACAAGCCGATGAAATGACGGAATATGCGCTTTCTTTGACGCACATCGAGTTAATGGGATTCCATTGTCATGTCGGTTCGCAGGTCTTTGATTCCGATGTGTTTTTGCGTGCCTCTGCCATTATGTTGGATTTTGCCGCAAAAATGAAAGAAAAATACGGCTTTGTTATGCGTGAACTGGACCTTGGCGGCGGATATGGTGTCCGTTATCGGGAGTCGGATCCCGAAATTGACATTGCCGCCAATATTATGCAGGTTGGGGACGCAGTCCGCAGGCAGTGTAAGGCTTTGGCATTGGATATGCCTGCAGTGCGAATGGAGCCGGGAAGAAGCATTGTTGCCGATGCCGGTATGACGCTTTATACGGTCGGTACGGTAAAGCGGATTCCCGGATACAAAAATTATGTTTCCGTAGACGGCGGTATGACGGACAACCCGCGCTTTGCCCTATATGGCTCACCGTATACCGTTTTGCTTGCAAACCGTGCAAATGAGGAGGACGTGCCCTTCCGTTGCTCGGTTGTTGGAAGATGTTGCGAAAGCGGCGATATTTTGCAAGAAAACGTTGCGCTCCCCGCCAATGTTCACCGCGGAGATTTGATTGCGTTTTTAACAACCGGCGCATATAATTATTCCATGTCATCGAATTATAACCGCATTCCGCGTCCCCCGGTGGTTCTGCTTGCAAACGGAGAAAGCAAAATTGCCGTTCGCCGCGAAACCTTTGCGGATATTTGCAGGAACGATGCCGAATAAAATTACCAAATAAAAAATTACGGCTGTCTCAAGCAACAAACTTGAGACAGCCGTAATTTTAATGGAAAAAGGAACAAAAACAATAGAGAATTGCCAAAAATCCAAAGTTAAACAACGAAAAAACAAGAATATATTTTCCGGTTTTGCCAGGATTGTGTGCGGTGTATTCACGGAACGTAATTAAGCTGGCAAGCGAGGCAATCAGCGTTCCGGTTCCGCCAATATTTACCCCATGCAAGAGCGCGGCATAGTCGGTTGTAAATTGAGAAAGCAAAATGGCAGAAGGAACATTGCTGATAAGCTGACAGGATAGGGTGCTGATTAATAAGGTATTTTGTTCCAATAGAGTCGAAAAAAGCGTACTGACCGCCGGAATGCGTGCCATATTACCGGCAAAAATAAAAAAGCAAACAAACGTGAGAAGCAAAGGATAATCCACTTGGCGAAGCGCCTGACGGTCGGTTAACAATAGTGCGAGCGGAATTACAATTAAGCCAATCCAATAGGGAATTACGCGAAATACAATGACAATGGAAAGTGCAAAAAGAATCAAATAAAACACGGTGCGCTTTGGCGGCAACCGATAAGGATATTCCTCGTTAATGGTAAGAGATTGCTTTGGAAGAAACAAGCATGCAACGGTAATGAGCGCAACGGACAAAAGAAAGGGCGGGAGCATAATTCCCATAAACTCAAGCGTTGGTATTTCAAATTTGGTATAGAGATATAAATTTTGCGGATTTCCGAACGGTGTCAGCATACCGCCGAGATTGGCGGCAATGTTCTGCATGATAAAAACAAACGCCATGTATTTTTCTTTTCCCGTTGCGGAAAGGACAAAATATCCGAGCGGCAAAAATGTTAAAAGAGCCATATCGTTTGCAATCAGCATGGAACCGATAAAGGTGATGTAAACCAATGCCAGCGTTGCCGCACGCAAGTTTCCGGTGCAGTCTACAATTTTACGTGCCAAAACGGTAAAAAATTTGATGTTTTTCAGCGCGCATACCACTGCAAGTACGCAAAATAAGCAGGTCAGCGTTTTCA
>CAYYCU010000024.1:11089-14409 GCA_964470415.1 uncultured Ruminococcus sp. | reverse complement strand
AAACAGCCGAGCGGAATTTCCACATTGATATTTTTTAAATTGTTTTGTTTGGCACCGAACACCTTTAAGAAATTGCCGTTTCCGGGGCGGCGTTCGGATGGGATTGCAATGCGGCGTCTGCCGGAAAGATAGGCACCCGTAATCGAATTTTCATTTTGCATAATCTCTTGCGGTGTTCCGGCAGCCACAACCTGACCGCCGTGAATGCCCGCCCCCGGTCCGATATCCAAAATATAATCGGCATTTTCCATTGTCTCTTCATCGTGCTCCACAACAATCACGGTGTTGCCCAAATCCCGCAGGCGCTTAAGCGTTGCAATCAATTTGGAATTGTCGCGTTGATGAAGTCCGATACTCGGTTCGTCCAAAATATAGAGCACGCCGACCAATGAAGAACCGATTTGCGTAGCAAGACGGATACGCTGCGCTTCACCACCCGAAAGGGTTCCCGCTTTGCGGGAAAGCGTCAAATAATCCAAGCCTACGCTGACCAAAAATCCGAGACGCGCACGTATTTCCTTTAAAATTTCGGAAGCGATGGTCATTTCGGTCTCGTTTAAGCGTAAACTGTTTACAAAATCCAAGGCGTTTGCTACGGAAAGGGAGCAAAAATCATGAATATTCAATCCGCCGACCGTAACGGCAAGCGGTGCGGGAGAAAGTCTTTGTCCCTTACAAACAGGACACGGCGCCTCTTCCGCAAATTGCTCATAATATTCGTTGCCCATCATTTGCATACGGTTTTGAATCATGGCAACCAAGCCTTCAAATTTCACCTTTTGATGATGCTCTTCATGGGCATACCAGCGGTGAATATCGTAAATTTCATCTCCGGTACCGTACAGAAGCTTTTGATACTGGTCATCGGTAAATTCGGCAATCGGCGTATTCAGCGTAAAACCGAACCGCTCCCCCACTGCCGAAAACAGCGGTCCGTTCCAGCTTTCCTCTTCCAATGTCTTAAATCCGTTGACGTTGATGGCGCCCTGACTTAAAGAGAGTGCGCGATTGGGAATTAACCGATCGGCTGCGATGCGTTGCAATTCGCCGAGCCCCGCACAGTGCGGACATGCACCGGCCGGATTATTAAAGGAAAACATACGCGGCTCCAATTCACCGAAGGAAATGTTATGCTCCTCACATGCATAATGTTGAGAAAACTCATACTCCGTTGCCTCACCCTCACGCGGAACCGTCACGATAATTAAATATCCGTCCGAAGCATTTAGCGCATTCTCCACCGAATCGGCAAGCCGCGACTCAATTCCCGCGCGCATTACCAATCGGTCTACCACAATCTCAATGTTGTGCTTTTTATTTTTATCCAGTTTAATCTCTTCGGAAAGATCGTACATATTGCCGTCCACGCGAACACGCACATATCCGCTCCGCTTGGCATCAGCAAGCACCTTTTCGTGCATTCCCTTTTGCGCGCGGACAACGGGTGCCAGCACCATAAAACGCTCCCCATCCGGGAAAGCCAAAATTTTGTCTATAATCTGGTCTGTGGTTTGTTGCCGGATTTCTTTGCCGCAAACCGGGCAGTGCGGAATTCCGATACGGGCATACAGCAATCGAAGATAATCATAAATTTCGGTAACGGTACCGACCGTAGAACGCGGGTTTTTGGAGGTGGTTTTTTGGTCAATGGATATGGAGGGAGAAAGCCCTTCAATGGAATCAATATCGGGTTTGTCCAATTGACCGAGAAACATACGCGCATAGGACGAAAGCGACTCCACAAAGCGTCTGTGTCCCTCGGCATAGATTGTATCAAACGCCAACGATGATTTTCCGGAGCCGGAAAGTCCCGTTAAAATAACGAGCTTGTCTCTCGGAATATCTACGTCTATATTTTTGAGGTTATGAACCCGCACACCGCGGATGGAAATTTGATTGGGCATTCTCTCGGCTCCTGTTTCTGTTCTTTTATTTTTCGAATATCTTGCTTACTGCTTTGCTTCATGCAATTTTTGAATTTGGTCACGCAAAAATGCGGCCTGTTCAAATTCCAAGCGGCGGGCAGCTTCTTTCATTTCCGCCGTCAGCTCCGCAATCAGCTTTTCCCGTTCTGTTTTGTTCAGTTTTCGGTCTGTTATATTGCCTTTTTTACCGCGTTTTATTCCGTTTTCATCGGTTGTTCCAATGTCAATAATATCCCGTATTCCTTTTACAATGGTTTTGGGAACAATCCCGTTGGCACGGTTGTATGCGTCTTGTATTTTTCGGCGGCGCTTGGTTTCGGTAATGGCTCCGCGCATGGATTTTGTTACGGTATCGGCATACATAATGACTTTTCCGTCGGCATTTCTTGCCGCCCGCCCAACGGTTTGAATCAAAGAACGTTCGGCACGTAAAAATCCCTCTTTATCGGCATCTAAAATTGCCACCAAAGACACTTCCGGAATATCCAATCCCTCTCGCAACAGATTGATTCCCACCAACACGTCAAACACACCCATACGAAGATCGCGAATGATTTCCATGCGCTCCATGGTATCCACATTGTAGTGAATATAACGGACGCGAATGCCGTTGCTTTCAAAATAATCGGTAAGGTCCTCTGCCATTTTTTTTGTCAACGTTGTCACCAAAACGCGCTCGTTTTTTTCAACACGTGTACGAATTTCACCGATTAAATCATCCACCTGACCTTCAATCGGACGCACTTCGATTTCCGGATCCAACAATCCGGTGGGACGAATAATTTGTTCAACCACCTGTGTGGCGTGTGCTTCCTCGTAATCTCCGGGCGTTGCGCTGACAAAAACGGCTTGATGAATGCTTTGTTCAAACTCGTCAAAATAAAGCGGACGGTTGTCGTATGCCGAAGGCAGACGAAATCCGTAATCCACCAAATTTTTCTTTCTTGCCGTATCTCCGCCGCTCATTCCGCGAACCTGCGGTATTGTCACATGGGATTCATCAATAAAAAGCAAATAATCCTCCGGAAAATAATCCAAGAGTGTAAACGGCGTAGAGCCTGCCGGACGTCCGGACAATATGCGCGAATAATTTTCCACTCCGGAACAAAATCCGATTTCACGCAGCATTTCAATGTCATATTTTACTCTCTCACGGATGCGTTGCGCTTCAATCAGCTTTCCCTCCGACTCAAAAAACTGCACACGTTCTATCATTTCCCGTTCGATTTGCGCCAAAGCCTGCTCTTTTTTTTCGTCCGATACCGCATAATGCGTGGCAGGATAGATTGCCGCATAAGAAAGCAATCGCTTTAACTCCCCGGTCACAATATTCACTTCCGAAATGCGTTCGATTTCATCTCCGAAAAATTCCACGCGCAATGCACTTTCGCTCAT
>CAYYCU010000024.1:3427-10989 GCA_964470415.1 uncultured Ruminococcus sp. | reverse complement strand
TACATATCTTTTCCGGGAATGTAGGCCTCCGGCTGATAGTAGTCATAGTAGGAAACAAAATACTCCACGGCTGCATCCGGAAAGAATTCACGCATCTCGGAACAGACTTGCGCCGCCAACGTCTTGTTCGGTTCCAAAATCAAGGTGGGACGGTTGACACGCGCAATCACGTTTGCCATGGTAAAGGTCTTACCGGAGCCCGTTACGCCAAGCAATGTTTGCATACGTTCTCCCGCCTCAATTCCGTTTACCAATTGCCGAATTGCTTCCGGTTGATCTCCCGTTGGAGAATATTCACTTTTCAATACAAACGGTTTTGATTGCATAGCGCTCCTCTAATTCCTTATTTGGAACTATTATATCACAATTATTGAACTTTGTAAAGTGTTTTTTTCTTTTTTGGAACTTATTTTGCCAAAAAATAAACTTTGAAATTGCAATACATATATGTTATTCTGTTTTTTAAAATCAGATTTCGGCAACTCCGCTACAAGTATATCATAAAAAGATTTGCAAGTAAATATAAAAAAGTGAAAAAAGTCGGTTTTTTACAGAAAAAGATTGGCTTTCCGGGAACTTTTTTTCATAAAAGTATGGAAATTTAAAGGAAAGTGTGTTATAATAATATAAAAAATGTAAAATTATGCTTTTTATTCCCCCTTTGAAAGGATTTCGAAATGCCCTCTTATATTGAACAAGCCGAAGAAATAACACTCCCCGTCATTGCTCTGCGCGGAACCGTTGCCTTCCCGGCCGCAACAGTCAATTTTGAACCGGCCGATAAGGACGCCCTCAATGCCGCAAAGGCCGCAGGAGCAGGAAATGCTTGTATATTTTTAACCTCTTACACCGATACGGAACAAGATAAAAAGAATGAATGCTCCTTCCCTTACTATCATGTGGGAACCGTTGCAAAAATCAAACAAATGATTCGTACACCGGAGGGGCAAACGCGCGTTATTGCCGAAGGTCTCATGCGCGCAACCGCAATTCAATATCGAAAACGCGGGAATTTTATCGAGGCGGAACTTGTATGTAAGCAAATTTCCTTACATGAAAACGGCGGCATTCGCGGTGAAGCGCGAATCCACGAAATGTTGCGCGCACTGGAGCGCAACTCTGCCTTTCTCCCAACGGACTCCGAAGACCTTATGAATGCGGCAAGGCTGTTCCGCGATCCGGGTATGCTTGCCGATTTTATCGCCACGAACGTTTTTGTACGAAACAATAACAAGCAAGCCGTGTTGGAATGTTTTGATCCTTTGCGCCGCGCGGAAATTGTTTTGGAAATTTTGGAAGAAGAATCTGCCGTGCTGAAGGAAGAAGCGGTCATTCGCCGCCGCGTCAATGCACGAATGAATCAAAATCAGCATGAATATTATTTGCGCGAGCAAATCAAGGTCATTCAAGAAGAATTAGGCGAAGGCAATGAGACGGAAGAATTTGCGGAAAAAATTGAGGCGGCAGAACTTCCGGAAGAAGTAAAAGCCAAACTCTTCAGAGAAAACGGCAGACTGGCAAAGGTTCCGTACGGTTCGGCAGAAGCCACCGTTCTTGCAAATTATTTGGATGTTTGCTTGGATATTCCGTGGAATAAAAAAACAAAGGACCGCGTGAATGTTCAAACCGTGCAAAAAGTGCTTGATGCAGACCACAACGGTTTGGAAAAGGTCAAAGAACGCATTGTGGAATACATTGCCGCAAAGCAAATCAATCCGGAATTGCGCGGACAAATAATTTGTTTGGTAGGCCCTCCCGGAGTCGGAAAGACCTCTGTTGCCGCATCAATTGCACGTGCAATGAATCGAAAATACGTACGCATCTCTTTGGGCGGCGTACGTGACGAGGCAGACATTCGCGGACACCGAAAAACCTACATCGGTGCCATGCCGGGCAGAATTATCAATGCTTTGATTCAGGCCAAGGTACGCAATCCCTTTATCCTCTTGGATGAAATTGATAAATTAACCAGTGATGCCCACGGAGATCCCACTTCAGCATTGCTTGAGGTGCTGGACAGTGAGCAAAACAAAGCCTTTCGCGATCATTTTGTAGAACTTCCCTTTGATCTTTCCGATTGCATGTTTTTTGCAACGGCAAACACGTTGGATACCATTCCGCGCCCTTTGCGCGACCGTATGGAAATCATAGAGCTTTCCATTTACACCAAACGGGAAAAGCTTGCCATTGCAAAAGAACACTTGTTACCGAAGCAGTTGGTTCGTCACGGACTGAATCGCCGCACGTTAAAAATGACCGATGGCGCAATTTTGGAAATCATTGATTACTATACCCGTGAAGCGGGTGTCCGCAATCTGGAACGCACCATTGCAACCATTTGCCGCAAGGTCTGCAAAAAGATTTTGGCAGAGGAAAAGAAAAGCGTTACCGTTGATACCGCCGACATTGTCTCTTATCTCGGCGCAAGAAAGCTGCTTCCGGAGTTGGTGGAAGCCGAGGATGCGGTCGGATGTGTAAACGGCTTGGCCTATACCGAGCTTGGCGGAACCCTGTTAAAGGTAGAGGTTGCCGTACTGGAAGGAACCGGCAAAATCGAAACAACCGGTTCACTCGGCGATGTAATGAAAGAATCGGCAAAAATTGCCGTCAGCGTAGTCCGCGCCATTGCTTCGCAATACGGAATACCTGCCGATTTTTATAAAACAAAAGATATTCACATTCATTTTCCGGAAGGTGCCGTTCCCAAGGACGGTCCCTCTGCCGGAGTCACCATGGTAACGGCCTTGGTCAGCGCTTTAACCGAAAGACCGGTACGGCATGATGTTGCCATGACGGGTGAAATCAGTTTGCGCGGCAATGTTTTGGCGATCGGCGGCTTAAAGGAAAAAACAATGGCCGCTTACAGTGCAGGTGCAAAAAGTGTGCTCATCCCTGCCGACAACCTGCGTGACATAGAAGAATTGGATCCCTTGGCGCGTGAAAATTTGACCTTGATTCCGTGCCGCACGGTCTTTGAGATTTTGAACGCCGCACTGTTACCGCAAAAAAATGTGCGCGCAAACCAAACAGACGCAGAAGCTATTGCCTGCTCCCCCTACATCCCCGTAACGCATCCCTCTCAAAATTCGGTGCGCTTTACGGAAAATTGATTTTTGGAAAGGAGACGCCACAATGCCGCTTAATTTAAGCAATGTCAATTTGCGAATCAGCGCCGGACTTCCCAAACAATTCCCAACCGATCCCATGGTTCAGGTTACGTTTTCCGGACGGTCCAATGTCGGAAAGAGCTCGCTCATCAATTCTCTTTTAAACCGCAAGTCGCTGGCACGCGTCAGTTCCGCCCCCGGCAAAACCGTAACCGTAAATTTTTACGATATAGATAAAAAAATGTTTTTGGTGGATCTTCCCGGCTACGGATTTGCAAAGCGAAATCCAAAGGAAAAAGCGCAATGGTCGGCACTGACCGATGGCTATTTTACGCAAAACAAAAATTTGGATTTGTTAAAGCTGGTTGTACAGTTGGTGGACAGCCGCATCGGTCCGACAGCGGACGATGAGATGATGCTGCAATTTTTGCGCCAATCCGAAATTCCCTTTGCTGTAGTTGCAACAAAATCCGACAAACTCAATGCAACCGAAAGAAAGAATGCAAACAATATATTGAAAAATCATCCCGATATTCCGGCAGATACACCAATTCTTTTCTATTCCGCGCAAAAAGGAGAAGGACGCACCGAGCTTTGGAGCATCATCTCAAAATACACCCAAATCAAGCTTTAAACCGACTGCACGGGACATGACAGAAAAATAATATCGGAAAGGATATCTCATGTTATTTTCCCTTCTTTCCGGCGGCGATCCGCAAACCGCCGTCATCTCTATTTTGCTTTCGCTCCCCATTATTCTGTTTGCACTTGTGCTTCATGAAACGGCACACGGCTATATCGCTTGGAAATGCGGGGACAACACGGCCTACAACATGGGGCGTTTGACGCTGAATCCCGCAAAGCATTTGGATCCGATTGGATTTTTGTGTATGCTGGTTTTCGGATTCGGATGGGCAAAACCCGTTCCTATCAACACGCGCAATTTCCGAAACCCAAAACGAGGCATGGCGCTTTCCGCAGCTGCCGGTCCGGCTGCCAATTTCCTTCTCGGCATCATCGGTTCTGTTTTTTACGGCATTTTTTTCGCATGGTATTCCTTTGCTTTTTTCAAAGGTGACAGCGGCTTTTTGTTGAATGTCGCATATTGGTTGACCGTGCTTTGCCGACTCGGTGCACTTTATAACTTTTTGTTTGCGGTATTCAATCTCATACCGATTCCGCCGTTTGACGGTTCTCGCATCGCATTCATTTTTTTACCATCGAAAATTTATTTCGGTATCATGCGTTATGAACGACAAATTATGTTCGTCTTGCTCGTCATATTGTTTTTCCTTTCAAAATTTGGTTTTTCCCCTTTTTCATGGGTTGCGGAAAAGCTGACCGAATGGATTGCAACTCCGTTTTTCAATATTTTTTACAATATCTTTTTCCGCGCATAAATTTATCAAAAATCAGTTTTTTCAGACATCAACAAAAGAAAGGATTCTCCTTCAGCAAACATGGAAGCCCTTACCTATCGGATTGAGCAATTTGAAGGTCCTCTCGACTTGCTTTTGACGCTCATCCACAAAAACAAAGTGAATATTGAGGATATTCCCATTTCGTTGATTTGCGATCAATATTTGGAGTATATCCGCGCCGCGCAAAGCATGGATATGGAGCTGGCAGGCGAATTCATTGTAATGGCAAGCGAATTGATGCGCATTAAAAGCAGCATGCTTTTACCGCGTTTGCAGGAAGATGAAAAGGATCCGCGCGCAGAACTTGCCGATGCCTTGCTCCGTTATCAGCAAGCCAAAGAAGCCGCCGCAAAAATGGTTCCGCTTTATCAGCTGTACAGCGGACGTATGACCAAAGATACCGATGAAATTACGGTAGATACCAGTTATGTTGCAGACCAGCAAATACAAAGCCTGTGCTTGGCGGTTCGGCGTATGATTGCGGCAAATGAAAGCCGCCCCAAACTGGAAAAGCAGGTGTTTGCGCCGATGATTGCAAAGCCGATTGTTCCGGTGGAAGTAAAAATCGTTGGGATTCTGCATCATATGACAAAAAGAAAAAAGAATCCTTCCATGAAAGAACTTCTTTCGGATGCGACTTCTTTGCCCGATCTCATTGCCATTTTCCTCGGTATTTTGGAATTGATTAAGGTGCGAAAAATTCTGATTGAAGAAGATTCGGAGCAAAGCACCGCAATTCACGGAAGTGAAACAAGGTTTATCGTGAACGACACACCCATACAGGAGGAAAATGCGGACGGCAATTCCAAAAAGCGTGTTTACGATGACAGTGAACCCATTCCGCTCTCCTCCAAAGCCGAAATGCACCGTGAACAAAGGCGCATTATACGAGAACAAAAATTGGCAGAAAAAAAGCGCTTGCGTGCCGAAGAGCGCGCACGGCGCGCAAAAGAAAAAATGCTTTCCCAACAAAGCGTTTCCCAAACCGAATTTTTACCGGATGATGACAGCGATTTGGAAGAGGAAGCCCGCGTGGCCGAGCTTCTCGACAATCGGCTTTCCGAATCCGATGAAGATATTTTAGATGACCTAGGACTTGACATGCAGGAAATTGTAAGCACCATGGCACAGCAAGCCAAAGCCCTTACATCAAATGATAACGGCACAGCCCCGCAAAATACAGAAGAAAGGAAGCAGTAAACCGTATGGATGAAAAAAAGCAAAGCCCGTTATTGGAACCGTTGGTTACGGCGCAACAAATAGAACAAGCCATTGAAGCCATTTTGTTTGCGGCAGGTCACCCGATGCGTTACGATAAGCTTGCCGAAGTGTTGGGGCTTGGGGTAAAAGATATAAAAAACATGGTACGGCAGATGTCCGAACGGTTTGTTGAAGAAAATACACACCACGGCATTCAACTTTTAATGTATCCGAACACCTGTCAACTGACAACCAAAGAACAGTATGCTCCCTATATTCGAGAAGCGCTCGGTATTCGGCGCGGAGGAAATCTGTCGGCATCATCCATGGAGGTGTTGGCGGTAACCGCATACAACCAACCTGTTACCCGTTCCTTTATCGACTTGGTGCGCGGCGTGGACAGTTCCTATGCGGTCAATTCCCTGCTTGACAAAGGGTTGATTGAAGCGGCAGGCAGACTGGACGCACCGGGACGTCCGATGTTGTACGTTACAACCGATAAATTTTTACGTGTGTTTGGAATAAACTCCTTGGATGAGCTTCCCGAAACCGAAGCCTTGAGTGTTGCGGCGGCGCAAGCGCAAGCCGATGCCGAACAGCAGGCTTCCGATGACGGTGAACCGGCCGCAACAACAGAGACGGAAACCGAACCGCAGGATTACGTTGAACCGATTGACTCGGAAGAAACCGATGTTATCTTTGAACACGGTGCCCAACCTACCGCTCCGCAATCGGAGTCTGTACAAAAGGAGGAATGAGATGCAAGCACTTTGGATTACACTTTCTGCCATTGGCGGCCTGCTTCTCCTTTGTATTGCCGCAATATTTTTCGGTTCCGTCAAGCTTCGCATCACTTGCTTGGAAAAGCCAAAAATCACAGCTTCTTTTCTCGGTATTCGCGTGACCTTGCTGTCAGACAAAAAAGAGCGACCCGCCACAAAGGATCTTTCAACTTGCCACAACCCAAACCGTGCGCTCAAAAAAGAATTGGCACGGCAAAGAAAAGAAGCGGAACGGGCACGCCGCAAGCGTGAAAAAATCGCAAAACGAAAAGCAATGCACAAGGCAGAAAAACAAATGACCGAGCAGGCAACGCCAAATATTTTGGAAAACCTGGAAATGATTCGGTCGCTCTTAAAAAAGCTGTATAAAAAAACACGCGGAAAAATCAAAATACGCATTCAAAAATTGCTGATTTCAATCGGTACCGAAGATGCCGCAAAAACCGCTTTGACTTACGGAATTGTTCTGCAAAGCACCGCCATTCTCCTGCAATGGATACAGGATAATTTTACAGAACTGCATCGCAAACCCGGAAGTGTGCAAATTCAGGCAGATTATCTTTCCGGAAAATCGCATGCCGAAATTGATATGATTTGCTCTGTTCGCGTTTTTCGCGCATTGAAGATTGCATACGGCATGCTGACGGCATATAAGGCCGAAAAAAGCAAGGCAATCAAAAAGGCAAAAAAGCGGCAAGCAAAGAAACAAGCCGCCCAAACAATCGTTTAAAACAGAAAACAAAAAAACAGAATTATATATTTGAAAGGATACACAATTATGGAAAGAGAATCTTCTATCAAGGAAATTATCAACAACTCCCTCGATCAAATCCGCGCAATCATTGACGCCGACACCGTTGTGGGAAAACAAATCACAACGCCAAGCGGAACCGTGATTATTCCCATCTCCAAAATTTCAATGGGCTTTGCATCCGGCGGATTGGATATGCCCGATGAAGGCAAAAATGACGGCAAGAATTTCGGTGGCGGCGGCGGAACCGGCGTAACCGTTCTTCCTATCGGATTTTTAACCGTTTATCCGGACGGAAAAG
>CAYYCU010000024.1:0-3327 GCA_964470415.1 uncultured Ruminococcus sp. | reverse complement strand
AAATGTTTCATATGACATAAAAGTAACTCCGAAAAAATATACATGAAGCAGAAATGTATATTTTTTCGGAGGATCTTATTATGTCAAGATGGAAAGCAGCGCTTACCGTTTTTATTTGTATCACACTCATTTTGCCGCATTTTGTAACGGTCTGCCATGCCGAGAAGTCAGACGCGCTCTCGGTATCGGCGCAAAGCGCCGTTTTAATCGAAGCCGAAAGCGGTACCGTCATCTATTCCAAAAATGCGGATACGCCTCTGCCAATGGCAAGCACCACCAAAATTATGACCGCACTGACTGCATTGGAGCTTGCATCTCCCAATACGGAAATTGCGGCAGACGCCGCAGCTGTCGGAATTGAAGGCTCTTCCGTTTATTTGGTGGAAAACGAAAAATTAACACTGGAACAACTTTTGTATGCACTGATGCTAGAGTCGGCAAACGATGCCGCCGCGGCAATTGCCATTGGACTTTGCGGCAGCATAGAAGCCTTTGCAAAGGAAATGAACCGCAAAGCAACCGACATCGGACTCAAGCAAACACATTTTACCAATCCGCACGGATTGGATGATGAAAATCATTATACCACGGCATATGAGCTTGCCGTAATAACACGGTATGCTTTAAATAACGACCTTTTTCGACAAATCGTGTCTACCAGAAAAACAACCATTCCGCATGCGGATTCCGAAGCGGACAGATTGCTGGTCAACCACAATAAACTGTTACGCCAGTATGACGGTTGCATTGGTGTAAAAACAGGTTTTACCAAACGCAGCGGACGCTGTTTGGTCTCTGCCGCAGAGCGGGACGGTGTAACCGTAATTGCCGTAACGCTGAACGCACCAAACGATTGGGATGACCACACCGCGTTGCTGGATTACGGATTTTCTTGCTACCGGTCGGTTTTGCTTTGCAAAAAAGAACAGTTTTTGTTTCCCGTTTCTGTTGTAAACGGCGCCGAGCAATATATCATGGTGCGCAATCCGGAAGAACTGCGCGTCACACTGCCATCCGGTTATGGCACGGTTACCCAATCGGTTGAAATCAACCGTTTTCTGTACGCCCCTGTGGCAGAAGGCGAAATTTTAGGGCAAGTGGTATTTCGGTGCGATATAAACGGAGACGGCACTGCCGAAATCATCGGGACCTCTCCGCTTGTCGCCTGTTATGCGGTTGCAAAACAGCAACGTCAAAAAAACTTTTGGCAATGGCTAAAAGATATTTTTTTCTCTTGGTTTGAAAAATGAGGATGTTATTAAAAGCACTGAAAAAAGGAGTGCATCATGTCTGAACGGATACGATTGCAAAAATTTTTTACCGATTGCGGGGTGTTTTCGCGCCGCACAGCCGAAGCCGAAATTGCCGCATGTCATGTGTGCGTAAACGGATTAACCGCAAAGCTCGGAGATAAAATTGATCCGACAACCGACATTGTGGAATACCGAGGCAAGCGAATTTTACCGCCTGCCGATTCAACGCATCATTACTTTATGCTGAACAAACCCTGCGGCTATGTAACCACCGCAAAAGACGAAAAAGGACGGCGTACCGTAATGGATTTGATGCAAAATACAGGCGTACGCGTTTATCCGGTCGGACGTTTGGATATGAACTCCGAAGGATTGCTTTTGCTGACGGATGACGGAGAATTGACAAACCGTTTAACACATCCGCGCCATGAGATTCCGAAAATTTATCATGTAACACTCTCCGCTTCCCCATCCGCAACACAGCTCCGGCAACTGGCTTCCCCCATGATACTGGACGGCTATGCCTTACAACCAATCGGCGTGACGCCTCTTTCCGCAAATGAGCTTGAACTTACACTTTATGAGGGGCGGAACAGACAAATCCGCAAAATGTGCGCTGCGGTTGGACTGAAGATTACCGTCTTACGCCGCGTTGCAATCGGAAATTTGACACTGGGAACATTGCCAAGCGGAAAATGGCGGTCATTAACCGCAAAAGAAATTGAATATCTGAAATCTCCTCAAAAAAACGAAAGGAATTAAACAATGCTGGAAGTATTACCGATACAAGACAAACAGGAACAGGAAGCGCTGTGTGCGCGCTGTGCAGTCCCCTTTCGCCCAAACATGTTGGCATATAAGGCATTGGTTGACGGAACGCTCCGCGGAATCTGTCAATTCACCATGGACGCCAACGGCGGCAGAATTACCGATTTTGCACATGTTCCAAACGGTTATGAATTTGAGCCGATGTTTATTATGGGGCGTGCCGCACTGAATTTTATTGACCTTTGCGGTGTTCACCGCGCTTACTTTGACGCAGCATATGACAATGAAACCTTAATTAAAGCCATTGGTTTTTCGATGAACTCCGACAGCAGATACGAAATGGATTTGACAGATTTCTTCAAAGAGCCCTGTAAACGCCAAAATAAGTAACTTCATCGTCAATTTGGTAATTTTTACCAGTATTTTCCTGTAAATTTTGGGAAGTATTTCTCGAATTTCAGTCTTGCAAATACTGGAAAAATATGGTAAAATATCCATGTAAGAAATTGAAGAAAAAAATAATTTCGGAGGATATTTTATTTATGGAATACGCAACCAAAATTTTAATTGCAGATGAAAGTGCCGCAGGACGCGCTTCAATAAAAGAAGGATTACTTCGTGCGGGATACCGCAATGTAGAGGAAGCCTCCAACGGAGAAGAAACGATGTTCAAACTGACTCGTTTTTACCCCGATGTGGTTTTGATGGACGTTTGGCTTTCCAAGCTTGACGGAATCGGTATTTTGCGCAGTTGCCGAACGCTGGACTGGGGACACGAAAAGAAGCCGGCTTTTATTCTGGTTTCCTCGGTTTCCAACCAAAATATATTTATACAGGCAACCGAGGCAGGCGCCGATCTTTGTTTGCTCAAGCCCGTTAATATCAACAGTTTGTGTGAGCATATTCGCAGCATCACTGCACATCAGTCACGCGACATTCCCGCTGCGGCAATTCAAACGGAAGAAAAAGGAACCGACATTGAAACGCAGGTTACCCAAATCATCCATCAAATCGGTGTTCCGGCGCATATCAAGGGATACCAATATCTGCGCACGGCTATTTTGTTAACCATTAAAGACAGCGACATCATCAACTCGGTTACCAAGGTGCTCTACCCTAGCGTAGCCAAAAAATATCAAACCACAACCAGCCGCGTAGAACGCGCCATTCGTCACGCAATTGAAGTGGCATGGGACAGAGGCGATGTGGATACGTTAAATTCCTATTTCGGATATACCATTCAAAACAATCGCGGAAAACCCACCAACAGTGAGTTTATTGCCATGATAGCGGATAATTTAAGATT
>CAYYCU010000023.1:12430-14665 GCA_964470415.1 uncultured Ruminococcus sp. | reverse complement strand
TTATCCCCGGTCCGATTCCGGGTGGCGCCTCCAAACAAAAGAGCACTGCGAGAGCGGTGCTCTTTTGTTTGGAAATGAAGCGCGCTGACGCGCATGAAAAACGAAGCAGGGCTTCGCCCTGTGAAGTGCGCTTTTGGCACACGGAAAAGTAAAATTGCGCTTCGCTTCATACGAGCGGCAATTGCGTAGCAATTTGCGCGTGCTTCATGGTGCAACGCGCCGCTTCATGATTTCGAAGCAAACGCTTCATTGACAAAACGGTGAAATTGTGATATACTTTATCTAAAGGACGGTGATATTATGGCAAACGATAAACTTTCAGAACAATCAATGGATTTTGCGGTTCAAATTATCAATCTCGTTAAGCAATTAAAAGAACAACGCGAAAGTATTATTTCAAATCAGATTGGCAGAAGCGGCACATCTATCGGTGCAAACATCCGCGAAGCCAAATATGCACACGGTATAGCGGACTTTATCTCTAAAATGCAGATCGCCCTCAAAGAAGCAAACGAAACGGGTTATTGGTTGGAACTGCTTTACAAAACCAATTACATCGGAGAGGGACAATATAATTCCCTTGAATCAAAGTGCAAATCGCTCCGAGCTATGCTTGTTTCTTCGATCAACACCGCTAAAAATAATAACAAATAATTTTCAAAAATTTATCCTGCCTTTCGGTATAATGGTGTAAAACTCGACCGAAAGGAAGCGCCGAACATATTTTTTCGGAAACCTATTGAAAAAAGCAGAAAAAAGGTATATAATATACTTACAACCGAGCAAACGGGGGCTTGTATAGAAAGCTGCCGTGATAATATGTAATTAAGAAAGGAGACAACTACAATGAAAAAAAGATTAATTAGCATTTTTCTGTTATGTTCGATTTTTTTATCCGCTATTTCGTTTACATCTTGTTCAAATGCGAAACCCGAAGAGGGCAGCGTAACGCGAATGACTGTAGACATCAATCCCAGCGTTGAATTTATGATTGACGATCAAAACAAAATCATCTCTGTTACCGCGCTCAACGATGACGGAAGCATTCTCATAGTTGGCGAAGCATTTGTGGGTAAGACACCGGAAGAAGCTGTTGAAATGATGGTAACGCTTGCATCAGATACAGGTTATCTTGTACAGGGCAATGCAGAAGCTTCTGAAAATACTGTAAAGATCTCGGTTTCGGGTGATTCCAAATACGCAGAGCAGTTGAGAAATGATATCAGCGAAAAGGCCAATGACACATTAAAGGCACTTGATATCAACGGAAAGGTTGAAAAGGTAGAGGCGCTTAAGATAGATGCGCTTCGTCAAATGGCTCTTTCCACCTCGCTTTATACAGAGGAAGAAATCAACGCTATGGATGAAGGACAGCTATATAAGGTCATTTCCGCCGGCCGTATAGAAACCGCTCTCCTTTTGACAGAAGAAATGAGAACGGCATATTATTCTGCGAAGGAATACAAGATCTCGTTTGCAGAAAGGGAGGAAACCGCAAGAATCATCAAAGAATTAGGCGGTCTCTACAACTTGACACATACTGCGTACAAAACTGCGCTTGATGTTTATAGTACTGCAATCGTTGAGTTAGATAATTTCCGATACGAAATGCTCGTTTCTCCTGAATCAGAGTATCAAAAATCGTTGACCAAGCTTCGCGAGGCGAAGATTGAACTTTTGAAGCAGAAAAACTATACCGCATCTTTGGAGATAAACGGTGAAGAATATGCTTCCGCCACCGTAACACTTCAGTTAACCGAGGAAAATTACAATGAGATACTCACGGCATACGAGAAGCTTGGCACCGATCTTAACGCCTCGCTTGAAGCATTGATCGCAAAGCTCAAACAGGCAGAAACTCAGCTTATTGAGCTTGAGGATACCTTATTTGATGAAAACATTGAGGCGAAGTTGCAAGAGAAGGCCACAGAGATTGAAGCAAATTTAAATGCGGCAAAAGACGGATTCTTTGCAGAATTCGAAAGTGTACACGCTGAAGACATTGCAACCATTGAGCAATCTCTTCTGGCAAAGAAGCAACAATTAAAATCCGAGATCGAATCTGACAAGTAATTGTTTTTTAAAGTAATCCAAACGGCTTAAATTAAGTGGCATCTTTTTTGTCAACTCGTGTCAAAAAGGGCCGATTCAGATTGAATTTTTTGACTTCAGCCCTATACAAAAGCAACAAAAACCAAGATCAATCATTCCGATTTGACCTTGGTTTTTTGTTAT
>CAYYCU010000023.1:4817-12330 GCA_964470415.1 uncultured Ruminococcus sp. | reverse complement strand
TTTATTTAAAGGAGACATTCTTATGCAATGTACGAAATGCAACAGCCCTGTTGACGAGGGCGCGCTTTACTGCAAGGCCTGTGGAAATCAGTTTGCGGTAAACGAACAAAAACAAAAGGTCAACGAATGTTTGACAAACACCAAAGACTTGATTGTCAAAAAGCTGAAAACTCCTATCTTTTTGATAGTGGCAATCTTGTTTACGGTAACCTTTATCGGACAGATAAGCTCCATGCTGTCCGGCGGCATTGGGTCAATTCTCAGCGGCATCCTTCCTTTCATCTTTATGCTGATTACCACCATAGGTCTGTGGAAATGTTACGCCGCGAAAGGCACAGCCGGAGTAAGCAAATCCCTTCGTCAAGCCTCCATCTTTGATGCGTACACGCGCGTTATGCACACAATCTCTATCGTTCTTTTGTCCATTGCCGCTGCTGTGTTGTTTGTCATTTGCATATTGGGCGGAGGCCTTTTCGATGCAATTGCTGGCAGTGAGGAAGCAGAGGGCACGACATCGGGTATCATAGCAGGCATTGTGGTTCTTGTAATTTTCGGTATTGCAATTACCATTGTTTCTATCTTTAAGGGCATTTACGCAAAGAGAAGAGCTTATTTCATAGGACTGTCAAACACGATGGAGAGCGGTCAATACACTGCTACCAAGGCCCCTGTTGTCGGCTCTTACATACTTGGCGGATATGATGTTATCAGCGCAATCTTTCCCATTGTACTCGCCGTTTCGGGAACCGCACTCATCAACTCTCTCCTCGGAGATGTTTTTGCGGAAATGGGCGAAATCGGAGAATTGATCAACACGTTTTTGGTAAGCATGATGAGTGGCCTTGTTCTTTCGGCTATCAGCAGTGTGGTCAGCGGCGGATATTTGATTCTTTCTGCCGTATGGATGGCAAGCGTACATAAGGCTCAAAAGGAAAATCAAGCAGCCTTTGTAGCAGCATCCGCTCGTCTTGAAGAATTGGAGACCGCTACGCAGGAAGCCATTGTTGCGGAAAACAGAATGAAACAAGCGGCAGAAGAAGCCGACAAAGCAACGGCAACTATGGAAGCCAAGAAGATGCAGGAGCAACAACAGCAGATGATGCAAATGATGATGATGCAAATGATGCAGAACGGTATGAACATGCCCAACGCAAATGCAGCCGCTCCCGCAGCCGCTCCCGCCGAAAATGCGGACACACCTAAAAACGTCTGATTTTCATAACCGAAGCTAAAGGCTTTCGGCGTTTCAAGGTTCTATAATAGATGTCGGTTTTACGCCGGCATTTATTATAGGACCTTTTTTATAAGAGTTGAAAAATAAAACGGTTTATGCTATAATAATCTTATGGATAAAAAGAATTTATAGGAGCATATCGAATGAAAAAACGAATTATATATGTACATGGGAAAGGCGGAACGTCAAAAGAGTCCGAACATTATAAACCGATTTTTCCGGGAAGTGATGTGATTGGATTTGACTATCAATCCAACAATCCTTGGGATGCGAACAGTGAATTTTCCGATTTTTATGATTTGATCAGTACCGGATATGATTCGGTTATTTTGATTGCAAACAGTATCGGTGCGTTTTTTGCGATGAACGCTCTTGCAAAAAAGAAAATTACCAAAGCCTTGTTTATTTCTCCGATTGTAAATATGGAAAAATTAATCACCGATATGATGCTTTGGTCAAATGTTACAGAAGATGAACTCCGTAAGAAAAAAGAAATCCATACCGATTTTAACGAAACATTATCATGGAAATATTTGTGTTATGTACGAAAGCATCCGATTGAGTGGAACATTCCAACCTCTGTTTTATACGGGGAAAAGGATCATTTGACTTCTCCGGAAACCGTAACGGCTTTTGCCGAACAAACCGGAGCAATGCTCACAGTAATGAAAAACGGAGAACATTGGTTTCATACGGATGAGCAAATGAAGTTTCTCGATGATTGGATGAAAGCATCCGTTTGACAATTTTCAAATTTCCATAATTGATATAAAAAATGTATCGGCAAGGGCATAAAAAATTTGCTGCTCATTTTAATGGTCTCGATTTTCTTTCCCATTGAACATTTTAGGTAAAAATATGGTATAATCAACGCGTAAAGCCGACTTTGTCGGCTTGGGCTGTGCCCTGTGCGGACTGCCGTCCGCCGCGTCTACTGACGGCTTTGCAAAAATGCCCTTGCAAGTAAGTGTTTTTGCTTTATTGTATACCGGTTTAAACGGTTAAACGAAGGCGGTGAGAATTTGCAAGATATTCGAAATTTAGCGGAGGAATTTCAATCGTGTCAGAAGATACTGATAGCGCTCGGTGACGAGAACCGTCAGCATTTGATTCTTGAAATGATGCAAATGGGCGAGTGCGGCGGTGTGCGTGTCGGTGCAATCACCCAAAGAACCAACCTATCCCGTCCGGCTGTCTCCCATCATCTTGGAATACTTAAGGATGCGGGGCTTGTCAAGGTGCGGCGCGAAGGAACAAAAAACTATTACTATTTCGATGCAGACAGCGAGGCAATGACAAGACTTTTGCAGATGCTGACCGATGCCAAAGAAATCATGGAAAATTTACCGGATAGGAGCGGAAAGGAATAAGATTATGGAACTTATGGATGCCATGAAGAAAAGACACAGTGTCCGTCAGTATACGGACAAAAAAATTGAAGAAACGGTTCTTGCCGAGTTGCAAGCCGAAGCGGATGCTTGCAACCGGGAGGGCGGCTTACACATTCAGCTCGTTACGGATGAACCGAAAGCATTCGACAGCTTTATGGCGCATTACGGAAAATTCAGCGGTGTAACCAATTATATCGCCCTCATCGGCAAGAAAGGCGACAAGCTCGATGAGCTGTGCGGATACTACGGAGAACGCCTTGCCTTGAAAGCACAGCAACTTGGACTTAACACTTGTTGGGTAGCCATGACATACAAAAAGATTCCCGATGCGTTCCAAATTGACAAAGGCGAAAAGCTTACCGTGGTGCTGGCGCTCGGTTACGGCAAAACGCAGGGGGCAGAGCATGCAATCAAAACCGCCGAGCAGGTTAGCAACATAGGCGCGGAAACGCCGGAATGGTTCAAGGCGGGCGTGGAAGCGGCACTTCTTGCTCCAACGGCAATGAATCAGCAAAAGTTTCGGCTGATTTATGCCGATGGCAAGGTTACGGCAAAGGCAGGCCTCGGTTTTTATTCCAAGGTCGACCTCGGCATTGTAAAATATCACTTTGAAGTTGCTTCCGGCAAGAAAATATAATACCGGCGGTTTGCTCCGTTGCCCGAACTGTCTTTTTGCAACAACGCATTGCGTATAGAAAAAATAATTGAACACCCTGCAAGACATTTTTTCACATCTTGCAGGGTGTTGCTTTATCAAATCGGTTGTCGGTTATGCCGAGTATTCAAATTGGCTGTTATATAAGTTGCAATAAAATCCGCCTTTTGCAATGAGGGAGTCGTGCGTTCCGCTTTCTATGACATCGCCGTCTTTCATGACCAAAATCAAATCCGCGTTTTTAATGGTTGATAGGCGGTGAGCAATTACAAAGCTGGTTCTGCCTTTTGTCAAATCGTCCATGGTGCGTTGGATAATTGCCTCGGTACGGGTATCGACAGAGGATGTTGCTTCGTCCAAAATCAGCATAGGTGCATTTTGGAGCATTGCTCGCGCCATGGTCAAAAGCTGTTTTTGTCCTGCGGAAATGGTTGTATTTTCGTTTAAGACGGTATCAAACCCGTGGGGAAGAGAATGAACAAAGCGGGAAATTCCGCATGCCGCACAAACCCGTTCCAAATCCTCATCGGATACATTTTTCATGTTGTAAACCAAATTTTCCCGAACCGTTCCTTCAAACAGCCAGGTGTCTTGCAATACCATTGCAAAAAGCGTATGCAAATCTTCTCGTTTTAAATCCGAGATGGGCACGCCGTCAATGGAAATAGAACCGCTGTTAATTTCAAAAAAGCGCATCAACAGGTTCACCATCGTGGTTTTTCCGGCGCCGGTAGGTCCTACAATGGCAACTTTTTGTCCGGCTTGCACGGTGGCGGAGAATCCTTTGATAATTGTTTTTTCCGGGTGATCCGGATAACTGAATTGCACATTTTGAAATTCAACCTGCCCCTTTACATCGTTTAATACTGCCGTTTTATGGGACGGTGCGGCAAGCTCTTCGCTTTCAAGAAAATCAAATACGCGATTTGCGGAAGCGGAAGCGGTTTGCAGATTGGTCATGCCCTGTGCAATTTGTGTCAGCGGAGACGTAAACAATCGAATGTAGAGTATAAAAGAAACAATCACGCCAAAATCTATTTTGCCTTGCAGTGCAAGCGCTGCGCCGGCAACGCATATTACCACATATCCGATATTGCCGATTACACTCATCATCGGTTGCATGATGCCGGACAGAAACTGTGATTTCCAGTTTGCATCGTAAACAGCTTGATTGAAAATGTCAAACCGCTGTTTCATTTTTTGTCCTGCCCGTGAAATACGCACAACTTGATGCCCGGAATATATTTCCTCTACAAAACCGTTTAGATTTCCGAGGCTCTCCTGCTTTACAATAAAATATTTTTGCGAATGTCCCATAACAAAAAACAAAAGGAGAATGCCGAACAATGTGACACCGATTACGCATAGGGCAAGCCGCCATTCGGTAACGAACATCATGATAAGGCACCCCACAAACTGTGCAAGTGCGCTGATGATTCCCGGCAAGCTGTTGGTCAGTCCTTGTTGCAGTGTGAAGACATCGTTTGTAATGCGGCTTAAGATGTCTCCTTGCGTGGTTTGGTTAAAATAACTTATGGGAACGCGGTTGATTTTTTGCGCCAGTTCGCCGCGCATGCTTTTGGCTGTCCGCAATGTAACGGTTGCCATAATATAATGAACAATATATTGGAACAAGCTGCTTGCAATGTAGATGACGGCAAGAAAAATTCCGAGTTTTGAAATGGCTTGGAGGTCAACGGTGCCGTAAAGTCCTTCTTGCATAAGGGTAGTCATTTGTCCGATTTTGTTCGGTCCGATGATAGTCAGAACAGCACCGGCTGCGGCCAATATCAATGCCGCAATCACGGCAGGGATATTCTTTTTCATATAGGCAAAGGCTTTGCCCAATGAAGCAAACATATTTTTATTTTTCATGTTAATTTCCCCCTTCGGCAAGCTCGGCTTCGGATAATTGAGATTTTGCGATTTCCCGATAGACATCGCAGATTTTCATCAAATCCGCATGTGTTCCGTTTCCTACAATTTTTCCATCGTTTAAAACCAAAATTCTGTCGGCGTGCCGAATGGTACCAACGCGCTGTGCCACAATGATTTTTGTGGTGTCTTTCAGCTTTTCGGACAAGCCGGAACGCAATACGGCGTCTGTTCGGTAATCAAGCGCGGAAAAAGAATCATCGAAAATCAGAATTTCAGCTCCGCGTGCCAATGCACGTGCAATGGAGAGGCGTTGCTTTTGACCGCCGGACACATTTTTTCCGCCTTGCGCAATGCGATAATCCGTTCTTCCGTCCAGCTTGCATACAAATTCTTCTGCCTGCGCCAAAGCAATTGCGCGGTCAATTTTATCCGGCGTGATTTCGTTTTCGGTTTCTCCGAAAGCAATGTTATCGGCAACGGAACCAGAAAACAAAACGGCGGTTTGTGTAATATATCCCAGTCGGTTGTAAAGTGCATCAAAGGCATAATCCTTTACATTGATGCCGTCAACCAAAACCTCGCCTTTTGTAGCATCGTAAAAGCGGGGAATGAGGCTGATGAGTGTGGTTTTTCCACTGCCTGTTGCGCCGATAATGGCAAGCGTTTCGCCTCTTTTTACTTCAAAATTAATATTTTCCAATTCATTTTCCGCAGAGCCGGGATAGCGGAATGTTACGTTCCGAAACGCCACCGTGCCGATTTCCGAAGCGCTTTTTTGTGTGCCCTCCGTAATCTTCGGCTTGGTATTTAACACTTCGTTAATGCGTTCTGCCGATACCTGTGCCGCGGGCAGCATCATAAAAATCATCACCAGCATCATAAACGCCATTACCACATAGGTTGCGTAGGTGCTGAAAACCACGAGATCACTGAACATGGTTAATCTGCCAATCATGTTTGCGGCGGGAATCCCGGCAAGCAATGCGGCGCCAACCCAATAAATGGAAAGGGTTAATCCGTTCATTCCCAGCTGCATGACGGGCTGCAGGGCGGCAAACATGCGCTGGTTAAAAAGTTGGGTTTTCATCATTTCTTCATTGGTTTTTTCAAATTTTTGGTTTTGATAAGTCTCGGCATTAAATGCGTGAACCACATGGATTCCGGTCAGATTTTCACGTGCAATGCGATTGATTTTATCCGTCAGCCGTTGCACAAAACGAAATTTCGGCATCACAATGGAAAAAATAATCAAAACGGAAACGCACATAAAAACAACGAATCCCGCTGTAATGGCAGAGAGCTCCCAGCTTTTTCCCAATATTTTGATAATTGCCCAAACCGCCATAACAGGTGCTTTGATAAGGCTTTGCAAGCCCATGGAAATGACCATTTGAATTTGCGTTATGTCATTGGTGGTTCTGGTAATCAAACTGGGGACGGAAAAACGAAGCATTTCTTCCTGCCCCAAATCAATGACATGGTGGAACAGGTCTTCTCTGATTCCCATTGTAAAGCCGGAGGCGGCGCGTGCGGAAAGGTAACCGCAGGCAATGCAGAGTACGGCGCTTGCAAGCACGCAACCCAGCATTTCCAGCCCGGTCGCCCAAATGGCGGAGAGTTCGCTTTCCGGCGTTTGAATCAATACGGTTAATTCGCTCATATAGTCCGGCAGACGCAGATCAAAATAAATTTGAAACAAAATAAATACGGCACAACAAAGACACATCAGTATTTCGCGCTTTCGCATTCTTTTTAATAATTTTAACATTGTAAATGGTTCCCTCCGTTATGTTTTTGCATTATTTGGCAAGCAGTTCGGCATTGTTTTCAATTGCCTCTTGAACTTCATTGCAGATTTTCCATTTTTCTTCTCCGATGCCGCGTGTCAGGCCTTCCAAAAACTGTTTTTGTACGGTCAAGCCTGCCTCAATAATCGGTTTTGCTTTTTCGGTGCAGGTCAATGCAATTTTTCGTCTGTCGCCGGCTACGGGATTCCTTTGCAACAAATTTGCATGTACCAGCTTTTCCACGTGAACCGAAACGAGATTCTTTTTTATATGTCGGATCTCGCAAATTTCCTGCGCCGTGGCATATTCCGGATTGTTTGCCAAAAACATTAAAATATCAAAGGATGCTTGCGGCAAATTGAATTTTTCCAGCAGCGGTTCGCATAAATGATTGTATGCATGAATGACCTTTTGTGCGGTATTTAAAAATACGGTCGGTTTCACTTTCTCACCCCTTTAAAGTATTTTTTTGAACTATCCAAAATAATACTACTTTACAAGAATAATTACGTAGATAAAGTGTAAATTCATTGTAAAGGATATGTGATGCGCTTTCAACAGCTGTATA
>CAYYCU010000023.1:0-4717 GCA_964470415.1 uncultured Ruminococcus sp. | reverse complement strand
ACGGCATTGGAAATCGGTTGCGGTACCGGACGGATTGCAAAGCGCGTTGCACCGTTGGTAAAATCATTTTACGGCATTGATATTTCGCCCAAAACGGTAGCGGTTGCCAAAAAACATTTGACAGGCGCAAATGTCACACTGATTTGCGCGGATTTTCTTACGTATCCTTTTCGGCAATATTTTGATATTATTTATTCTTCCTTAACGTTTATGCATATCCAAGATAAAAACGCGGCAATCAAGGCGGTGCAAACTTGGCTGGCACCGGGCGGCAGGTTTGTCCTTTCCATAGATAAAAATTGCGCATCCGAGCTGCATTACGGTACGCAAAAAATTCAAATTTATCCGGATACGCCGGAAAATATTGCGGATTTGCTGAAAAAGAATGATTTTCATATGATTGAAAAATACGAAACGGAATTTGCTTATATTTTTACGGCATGCAGGTGAAATCGGACGGGATATTCCATGCGCTCCTTTTGCGGATACGCGATATTCCTTTTGGCAACATTCTCGGAATGCCGGTCGGCTTGAAAAAATCATGATTTAAAAAAAAGCTGTAAAAACGATTGACAGCAACCGTTTTTTCGGGTATAATAAATACAGCATATCATATGCAAAAATATAACTGATTCAGAAAGGATGATAGAAGATGGTTGTTACAAAAGAATCTATTATCGGAGATGTTTTGGATTTTGATCCGGAGACTGCTCAATTTTTCTTTGCTATCGGCATGCATTGCCTCGGTTGTCCCGCTTCCCGCGGTGAATCGGTTGCGGACGCTTGTGCCGTTCACGGAACCGATGCAGATGCTTTGATTGCGGAAATCAACAAATTCCTGGAGTCTAAAAAAGCCTGATGCTTGTTGACTTACGGAAGAGGAAGGGGCTTTTTTCGAGAGGTCTCTTCCTGCTTTTTTATGGATAAGAGGTGACAAAAATGCAACGTAATGGTAAGCCGGGACTGCGATTGTGCAGTGCCCTGAATTTTATTACGCGCGGCGGACGCGTGGCAGACATCGGAAGCGACCATGCTTATTTGCCGATTTACTTGGTGCGTGAGGGATATATTTCCGCGGCAATTGCATGCGACATCAACGAGGGGCCGATTCAGAGTGCACGCCGGCATATTGAAGCTGCCGGCTTTTCATCGCAGATTGCAACATTGCGTACCAATGGGTTGCACGGTGTGGAAAGTTTTTTACCGGATGATATTTTGATTTTCGGAATGGGCGGAGAGTTGATTGTAAAAATTTTATCCGAGGCCCCGTGGATTCAAAATCATCGCATCGGACTGATTCTTCAGCCCATGTCGCGCGCAGCGATTCTCCGCAAATGGCTGTGCGAAAACGGTTTTGCCATTACAGGCGAGGCAATTACCTTTGAAGATAAATATTATCAAACGATTGCCGCGCGTTGGTGCGGCGAAAATACGGAATACCGAGAAGAAGAATTGGCGGTCGGGCGCTTGAATATTGTTCACCGTCCGCCGCTGTTTGAAGATTTTGTGCGGCATGAAATTCGGGTATTGGATGCCGTTTTACAAGGAAAATCCCGCGGAGAAAATTCCGATGCCGCTGCCGAAATTCGTATGAAACAAAAATTGGAGGCTTTGTTATGACAGTACGCGAACTGTATCGTTTTTTCAATGAAAAAATTTCGCCGTCACTTTCCTGTACATGGGATAACGATGGGTTGATGTGTTGTGCCGATGATACCGCCGAGGTAAAAAAGGTTTTGGTTGCGTTGGATATTACGGGGCGTGTAGTCAAGGAAGCAACGGAGGGCGGATATGACGTTGTTTTATCGCATCATCCGCTCATCTTTTCGCCGCTTCGTGCAGTTACGCCACATGACGCGGTTGCCCGCAAGGTCATTGCTCTGTTGCGCGCAAATGTCGCGGCAATGAGCTTTCATACCAGATTGGATGCGCTGGAAGGCGGTGTCAACGATGTGCTTGCGGCAAAGCTCGGACTTTTAAGGACCGAACCGTTCGGACAGAACGGGGAGAGCATCGGGCGCATCGGCATCCTTCCTTGCCCCATGCGCCTTTCCGAATTTGCCGATTTGGTAAAAGCGCGTTTGGGCGCCGATGCGGTGCAGGTTGCGGACGCAGGACGCGCCGTTTCCCGTGTTGCGCTTTTGGGCGGCAACGGTTCGGACGATGTGCAAGCCGCACGCGAGGCGGGCGCCGATACGTATTTGACCGGCGAATTGAAATATCATGATTTGACAGATGCTGCCGATATGGGTATGAATTTGATTGCGGCGGGGCATTTTTATACAGAGGATCCCGTTTGCGAAAAACTGCGTGAGCTGGTGCTGGAAGCGGATCCCGCATTAACGGTTACGGTAATAAGCAGCAATCCCGCACGCTTTATTTAAAGGAGAAATCATATGACTTATGTAATTTCGGATATACACGGAGATTATCAAAAATTTTGCTCGATTTTGTCGCAAATTTCGTTCTGTGAGCGGGATACGATGTATATTTTGGGTGATCTTTTGGATTACGGTACGGAATCAATGGAGCTGATTGCCGACATCAGCGTGCGGCTGAATGTTTACAGCATTGCCGGGGAACACGATTTTTTGGCTGCGCGTATGCTGAAAGGCTTTTCCGCCATGCTCAAAAACGGCAGTACACCTTCCGAGGATTTTATTCAACAGATGACGGCATGGGTACAGGACGGCGGACAGCCAACGCTGGATGCTTTCCGTGCGCTGAATGACGAGGAACGGGAAGGAATATTGGATTATTTGGAAGAATTGACGCTGTTTGAGGAGGTTGAGGTACATGGCACACGCTATCTGTTGGTGCATGCGGGTATTGCCAATTACAGTCCCGATACGGATTTTGACGATTACCGTCCCGATGACTTTTTCTCGGAGCCTTTGGATGCCTCTTGCCGATTGATGGAGCATACCACTGTAATTGTCGGTCATGTCCCAACCGCAAGCGGAAAAATCGAACGCGGTGCAGGCAGTATTTTGATAGATTGCGGTGCAGGTGAGGGCAATCGGCTTGGTTGTCTGTGCCTTGAGACCGGTAAGGAGTTTTACGCATAATGCGGAAAAATGATATTGTAACCGTAAAGATAGAGGAAATTAACAATTTGGGCTACGGTGTTGGGCATCTGTCGGATTCAACCACTTCGCGGCGGCAGGTCGTTTTTGTACAGGACGCCGTAACCGGGGATTTGGCGGATGTGCGCATTATCAAGGTAGCAAAAAACTATTTGGTGGCAAGAATTGAAAAATTGCTGTCGTCATCGCCCCTGCGCGTGGAATCCGATTGCACCGCACGGGGGTGCGGCGGCTGTGTGTACCGTCATGTTTCTTACCGGCATGAGCTGGAGTTAAAGCACGCCTATGTCCGAGGTGCTTTTTGCAAAGCGGGACTTTCCGATGTGCAAATTGACAGCGTTTGCAATACCGGCTCCTATTCGGCGTATCGCAATAAGGCACAGTATCCGGTTTGTAATGGGAAAAGCGGAATGGAGGCAGGCTTTTTTGCTACGGGAACGCATCGCATTGCTCCCGTTGTTCACTGTAAGCTTCAGCCGCCTGTTTTTGCCGAGATTGTTTCGTTTATTTGCCGATTTGCCAACCGTTGCGGCTGGCGTGCTTACGAGGAAGAGAGCCGAAGCGGACTTTTACGGCATATTTATTTGCGTTGCGGTGCCGCTACAGGCGAAATTATGGTATGCTTGGTTTTAAACGGAGCGTCTTTGCCGCAGGAAGATTTGTTTGCAAAGGAGTTGACCGCCGCTTTTCCGCAGGTAAAAAGCGTTTTGGTGAATGTCAATACGCAGGATACCAACGTGGTGCTGGGTTCTCGCTACCGTTTGCTGGCGGGACGTACTTGGATTGAAGACGAGCTGTGCGGCTTGCGGTTTCAAATTTCCGCCGGCGCGTTTTATCAGGTCAATCATGATGCGTGCGAGCTTCTTTACGGCATTGCTTTACAAAAAGCCGAGTTGACGGGGCAGGAAACCTTGTTGGACCTTTACTGCGGTATCGGAACCATTGGGCTTTCCATGGCAAAGAGCGCCAAGGAGGTGATTGGAATTGAAATTGTGGAAGAAGCCGTAAAATGCGCAACGGAAAATGCCCGGAAAAACGGCATTTCGCATGCCTCCTTTTATTGCGGCGATGCTTCCAACGCATCCGATTTGCTTGCACATGCGGAGCGCCTCCACGGTGCGCCGGATGCTTCCCGCACCACCGTTGTGTTTGATCCGCCGCGAAAGGGCAGTACCAAAGAATTGATTTCGTACATAGCCGCGCGGAATTTCCCGCGTGTGGTCTATATTTCCTGCAATCCGGATACCTTGGCACGTGATTGTGCGTGGTTTCGGGAACTCGGATACTGGATTGGTCCCGTTACCCCCGTTGATATGTTCCCGCGAACGGGGCATGTGGAGTGCGTGGTGTTGATGTCAAAAGTACAGAAGTAAATGCTGAAAAAGGCTTGAAAACAAGGCGTTTTTGAGAGTGCAAATATATTTTCAGGGTTTAGAAAATTGCCATAAAATCAGCTTGGTATCAAGCAAAATCCAAGGTTGAGTTGACAAGATGATTTTTGACAATTTGAGTTGATAGGATAGTTGGTTGTACGGCAAGGAGGAATAGGACTATGATTAATTTAGGAAAATTGAAGGAAATAAAAGACCTGCGAAAGGTCTGGCCACATGAAGCATTGGACTTTACTCCTT
>CAYYCU010000022.1:12447-14748 GCA_964470415.1 uncultured Ruminococcus sp. | reverse complement strand
GAACGCCAGCCGGATATTTCCTGCGCAAAGCGAATGGGCGTGGCATCCTGCAAATGCGTTCTGCCGCTTTTTACAACGTTTGCGTTCTCCTCCTCCAAGCGATAAAGCGTTGCAATGAACGCATCCAGTGCCGGAAAGAGCTTGCGGCGGATTGCCAGCACCGCCGCAATATGCATGGCGGTCGGAAAGGTATCGTTGGAGGACTGTGACATATTGACATCATCGTTTGGATGTAGCAACCGTTTGCCCGCCAGCGCGTTGCCGCGGTTGGCAATTACCTCGTTGGCGTTCATGTTGGTCTGCGTTCCCGAACCCGTTTGCCAAACCACCAGCGGAAAATGCTCGGAAAGTTCTCCGCCAATGATTTCATCGCAAACGGAAACGATTTGCCGACATTTTTCATCGGTCATTTTTTGCGGGCAGAGCGAATGATTGGCAATTGCCGCCGCTTTCTTCAAAATTCCGAAAGCGTGAATGATCTCCTGCGGCATCGGCTCCCGCCCGACACCGATTGGAAAATTGTTGCGGCTGCGTTCGGTCTGCGCCCCCCAATAACGGTCGGCAGGCACCTGCACCTCGCCCATGGAATCATGCTCTGTTCGATATTTCATATTCTTTGCCTCCTAATCGGTCAATTGCTTATATCATAACACAAAAAGCGGGTATTTTCAAGCTTTTTGGGGCAAAACGGCTTTTCCACAGCAGCATCCGACTTTTCCACGGGGTTTTCCACAAGCAAAACCGATAAACTTATCAAAAAAGGTCGAAAAAAGCCGTATTTTACGGCGCTTCCCGTTTATCCACAGAGTTTTCCACAATGCTGTGGATAAAAAATACACTTTTTCACCAATAAAATACAGCCTGCAAAAACGAAAAAAGGATTGTGCTTACAAAGCGCAAGCCAATCCTTTTTTCATCTTTTTGCGGGAATATCAATTTTGGTTAAGGGCTTTGACATTGTGTGCCGTTGCCAAAATGTTCACAGCCTTGCATACCTTGTGGAGCGCGATCAGAGGACCGAGTCCGCAAAGCAGAGAGCCGAGCAAGAACCAAAGCAGGAACGATGTTCCGGTAACGCCGACATCCAAGCCGTGTTTTGTGCCGTTGTCATGCAGACGGTCGCAAAGCTTGAACCACCAAATAAAGCTGTAAATTCCGCATGTAATAAAGGAAAGCAACCAAAGACGGATGATACCGGGTGTCTTTTTGCCGTCTTCTGCACAAATCTCATTAACATCTTTAATCAGGGCCCAGAGGAAATAAATTGCATAAATACCACATGTAATACCCGACAAAAGAATTAACTTGATAATTCCACGATTTGCTTTAACAGGTTTCATATCTTTTCTTCCTTTCATAGATTTTTTATCTGTAAAGCCGATTGGCTGTACATTCAAAAACGACTTGATTCGGATGCGCGGACAGAAGATGCGAGAAATGATACAAACTTATAAAAATACCCTTGTTGCGGATGAAAGACAACAATACTGCAGTCGGGTTGCCGCAAGCGGTAAAAATAAACCGCAATCAAAGCAACTGCCGAAGCAGTAAGCAAAATGTGATACGCTGTTTTTTTATTGCATAAATGAAAATACAACAGAAGTGCCAAAACCGGCAGCAATGCCACCCAAAGCGGATGATACGAAAAAGCCGCGGAAAAATCCAACCTTAACGCACTGATGCACGCACGCGTCATGCCGCAACCGGGACAGGAAACGCCAAAAAAGAATTTGAAAATACAAGTAATTCCACAGGCATATAAGATAGAATAAAACAAAATCAGACAAAAAAGCAATTGCAGATAATTCTTACTTTTCCTCCAAAATTCTATCAATTTTACCACTTCCTTTTTCATATTATATACGACTAACTTAAATTTGTCAAGATTATTTTCAAAATTTATTAAAAATTATTTTGATGTTTTTCAATATTTTTAATAATCTGCTTTCGGAATGCCGAACACGAGCTCTTTTGTTAACAAAGTATTCAAAAAAATATAGTATACTATGTACAGAAAAACCAAAAACAAAGGAAGATTCACCATGGGAAAATTTGATGGAATTTTATTGATGTCCGATTTTGACGGCACGCTTTGCCATTTGGGAAAAACGCCGTACAATGTGGGAAAAATATCAAAAGAAAATTGCGATGCCATTCGATATTTTCAAGCAGAAGGCGGACTTTTTTCGCTGGTCAGCGGACGGTCGCCGCAAAAGCTGCCGGAATGGAAGGAATATTTTGTCCCCAATACATGGTCGGCGGTATTTAACGGTGCCATTCTCTGCGATGCGGAAGGAAAAA
>CAYYCU010000022.1:2427-12347 GCA_964470415.1 uncultured Ruminococcus sp. | reverse complement strand
ACTGCTCGGAGACCGTGTACATACCACCGTTGCCGTTGGAGATTACGAAAACGATATTGAAATGATTCAAGCCGCCGATATCGGCTATGCGGTTGAAAACGCCGTCCCTTTGCTGAAAGCCGTTGCCGACCGAATTACGGTCTCCTGCTCGGAAAGCGCGATTGCCCGCGTCATTCGGGATTTAGATTGCCGATAAAAGGTGCCTGCACCGCGCAAACGCCGTGCGGAAGCACTTCTATCCCTCTCTTCCCTTTCAAAAAACGATAAAAAAGCACCTGTGAAGCATGGCCTTTTGCCTCACAGGTGCTTTTTTGTAAGTTTAAACCGGTTAACGCTCCTCGCGGAAATAAGGGAGTCCGAGGGAAGCGGGCGGCTGATTCTCGCGTTTTTTGCGAATGCTGGTAACAATCAAAACCACAATCGTTACCACATAGGGCAACATTTTAAAAATGTCCTTTTGGCCGGAGGAAAGCCCCGGAATATACGAGCTGACATTGTAAAGTGCGCCAAACAGAATCGAACCGATAATACCGATGTTCGGCTTCCAAACCGTAAAAATAACCAGCGCGATAGCAAGCCAACCGATTGCCTCAATGGCGTATTCCCAACAACCGTAAAGGTTATCCATAATGTAGCACAAGCCGCCAAGCCCGGCAATACCGGAACCTATGCAGGTTGCGGCATAGCGGTAAAGAGAAACATTGATGCCCGCCGCGTCTGCCGTAGCGGGATTCTCTCCCACCGCACGCAAATGAAGGCCTACACGCGTATTCGTTAATACAAACGCGGATACGGCGGCAATGGCAATGGCGAGATAAACCAAAATGCCGTAAGATAAGAACAGTTCCCCAAACCAACCCAGCTTTGCGGCAAAAGGTAGGGGCTTTGTAAAATACTTTGCGGCAAAGGCAAACGCACCGGCTTTAGAAATCATATAGTTGGTAACACCAACGCCAAACGTGGTTAACACCAAACCGGTTACGTTTTGATTGGCACGGAGGGAAACCGTGAAAAAGCTGTAAATCAAGCCCATAGCGGCCGCGCCCAAAAAGGAAGCGAGAATGGCAACCAAAACCGTTACAGCAGCAGGCGTAGCGCGTCCGCACAAATAAACCGCGGTACATCCGCATGCCGCACCGACCGACATGATGCCGGGAATACCCAGGTTCAGATGCCCGGATTTTTCGGTAATGGTTTCGCCCGTGGAGCCATACAAAAACGTCATGCCGTACCGAATGGCCTCTGAAAGAAAAGGAACGATGCTATTCATTGCTTATCCTCCTTTGCGGAACCGCGGAAAACAATGCGGTAATTGATAAAAAACTCACAGCCGATAATAAAGAAGAGAATGATTGCGGTTGCAATATCCGAGATGTTATCCAACCGGAAATCGGTTTTTAACTGGTCGGAGCCGGCCTGTAAAAAGACAATTAACGTGGAAGTCAGCACCATGTAAAGCGGGTTAAACTTTGCCAACCACGTCACCATAATTGCCGTAAAGCCTCTGCCGCCGGCACTTCCGGTAGAAATGGTATGGTTCATACCGCCTGCAATAATCAAGCCTGCAAGACCGCAGAGCGCGCCGGAAAGCAACATGGTGCGAACAATCACCTTGCCAACGTTAATTCCAACGTAGCGCGCGGTGTTTTCGCTCTCCCCAACGACCGAGATCTCATAACCCTGCTTGCTGTACCGCAAGTAAATGTAAATCAGCACGGTAACAGCGGCAATTACCAAAATATTCAACAACCACTTGTTGCCGATGGTGGGAAATCCGAATTCATGCATCGGCTTCAGCGTTCCGGAGCCGTCTTTCACCCACTCGGAAATGCAAAAAGCAACCAACTGTGTGGCAACGTAATTCATCATCAGTGTAAACAGCGTCTCGTTGGTGTTCCATATTGCTTTAAAGATTGCGGGGATACCGCCCCAAACGGCGCCTGCCACAATACTGGATACCGCCATAAAAATATACAAAACCGGCAACGGAACCGAATCTCCGATGTAAAACATGCAAACGGTTGCGGCAAGACCGCCGATTAGCACCTGTCCCTCGGCGCCGATATTCCAAAAGCGCATCTTAAACGCAGGCGTCAGTGCCACGGCAATACACAAAAGGATTGCAACCGAATACAGATTGGACCAAAACAAATTCACGGTACCGAAATTGCCTTTTACCATGGATTTAAAATATTGAATCGGTGTAACACCGCCCAATAAAAATACCATCAGAGAACAAAGCAACACCGCCAAGACCACCGCGCAAACACGAATCAAAATCGCTTTGTGTCTCGGCATGACGTCCCGCTTTACAATATGAAACAACGGCTCACGCTGTTTTTTTGTTTTCTCTTGCGTCTGCATGTCAATCCTCCTTTTGAGAAGCACCCTCGGTGCCCGCACATTCCTCGGACGGCGCCGGCTCCGCATGCGTCATGAGGAAGCCGAGCTCCTCTTTGGTTGCGGTTCTGGCATCCACCACACCGCTGATTTTTCCGCCGCAAATCACCATAATCCGGTCGCAAAGCTCCAGCAAAACGTCCAAATCCTCGCCCACAAAAATAACGGCAACACCGTTTTCTTTTTGCTTATTGAGCAAATTGTAAATCACATACGAAGAATTGATGTCCAACCCGCGCACCGGATACGCCGCCATCAAAACCTTGGGTGCCGCCGCAATCTCACGGCCAACCAGTACTTTTTGCACGTTTCCGCCGGAAAGACGGCGTACGGGGGTTGTGGTTCCGGGCGTGGCGACCTCTAATTCGGAAATGATTTTTTCCGCCAAATCTTTCGGCTTTTTGCGGTCCACAAATACGGAATGTCCCTTGCTGTAACTGCGAAGCATCATATTGTCTATGATGTCCATATTTCCGACCAAGCCCATGCCGAGACGGTCCTCCGGAACAAAGGAAAGCCGCACGCCCAAATCGCGAATTTGGATCGGCGTCTTGTCGCACAGGTTTTCCACCGCATCGGTTTTCGGATCGTGATAAAGAATCGTGCCGGCTTCCGGGCGCTGAAGTCCGGCAATGGATTCCAGCAATTCCTTTTGACCGCTGCCCGCAATGCCCGCAACGCCCAAAATCTCACCCGAACGCGCAGTAAACGATACACCGTCTAAAACCTTCAGCCCTTCGGCATCGGTCAAATTTATATTCGAAACAATGAGTCGATCGCAAGAATTTTTCGGCTCGGATCGTTGGATATTCAAAGTTACTTTTTTCCCCACCATCATTTCGGTCAGTGCTGCCGGCGTGGTTTCCTGCGTATTCACGGTGGCAATATGCTCACCCTTGCGGAACACCGCCACACGTTGCGATACCTCCATGACCTCATGGAGCTTGTGGGTAATAATCAAAATGGATTTTCCGTCATCGCGCATGCGGCGCAAAACATCAAACAGCTTGCGCGTTTCCTGCGGCGTCAGTACGGCGGTCGGCTCGTCCAAAATCAGAATATCCGCACCGCGGTAGAGCACCTTGATAATCTCCACGGTTTGCTTTTCCGAAACCGACATATCGTAAATTTTCTTTTGAGGATCCAAATGAAAGCCGTAACGCTCGGCAATTTCACCGACGCGGGCGGTTGCTTCTTTTAGATTGTACTTTTTTTCGTCATGCACACCGAGAATGATGTTTTCGGTTGCCGTAAAAAGGTCTACCAGCTTAAAATGCTGGTGAATCATTCCGATTTTATATCGAAATGCATCTTTTGGAGAGTGAATTTGCACTTCCTCCCCGTTTACGTAAATGTGTCCGGAATCCGGATAATATATTCCGGCAATCATGTTCATCAAGGTGGTTTTTCCGCATCCGTTTTCTCCGAGAATCGCCAAAATTTCACCTTTATAAACCGTCAAATCAACATGACTGTTTGCAACCACGCTTCCGAAGGTTTTGGTCACGTTTTTTAACTCAATTGCAACGGGCTTGTTCACACTGCTACCTCCATAAAAATCGGGAAAATAAAAAATATCAAGATAAGGCGGAGCGTTCGCTCCGCCTTATCTGCGGGATTATTATTGTACATTATCCAAAATGGTAATGCCGTCAATATTAATGTCAAAATAAGGAGCAGAACGTTTTTCCGACTCATGGAAATAACCGCCTTCGATTACTTCGGTATCGGGGGTATATGCATCATCGGTATCAACATCTGCCAAATAAGATGTCAGAGTTTGTCCGTTTACGGTGAACTTGGAAGTATCGAATACATGCAATGTGCCTGCCTTGAGCTGAGTAATTGCCTCTTCAATCTTTTCCTTTGTTCCCTCGGCAGCTACTTTACCGTTGATGTCGGAAAGAACGATGGAACCTTCCTCAATGCCGCCGCACCAGTCGGTCGCAATTTCGGTGCCTTCCACAACGCTCTTAATCATATACATAAAGTAAGGAGCCCAGTTGATACGGGAAGAAACGATAAATGTTTCGGGGCATTCTGCATAGGTGCTACCGTTGTAGGAAACGTTGGGAACGCCTCTCTCCTCACAAGCGGAGGGCGCGCCCATAGAGTCGGCGTGCTGGCTAATCAGCTTGCAGCCTGCATTAATCAATGCCAGAGCATTTTGGCGCTCGGCGTCAACGCTGTACCAAGAGTTGGTGAAGTTTACCTTCATGGTAACGCTGGGGCAAACGGATTTTGCGCCGAGATAGAAGGAGGTATAACCGGATTTTACTTCTGCATAGGGGAATGCACCGACATAGCCAATCACAGCCTCTTCCGCGGTGATTTCGCCGTTTTGAATCATTTCGTTCAGCTTAAGGCCTGCAGCAATACCTGCAAGGTATCTGCCTTCGTAAATAGAAGCAAATGCGTTGTGAACGTTGGTCAACTCGGAGGTGTGTGCCTGCGTACCGGTTGCATGGCAGAACTGTACGTTGGGATATTTTGCGGCAATCTCAAGCACGCCGTTCTCGTGACCGAAAGAGTCTGCAAAAATAACATCGCAACCCTGGTTTACCAGATATTCCACTGCAACAGGGCACTCTTCCTCTTCGTTTACGGGATACTTAAACAGAACTTGATCGTTGGAAAGACCGAGAATTTCCTGAACTTCTTTTGCAGCGTCCATAAAATTCTTGTCGTAGGTAGACTTGTCATCGTGCAGGAATACAAAGCCGACCTTAAAATCTTTGGGAATCTCAAAATCCTTCTTCAATTCGGGAGCAGGAAGCGGAGATTCGATCAAATCATCGTCTGCATCGTTATTCTGGCAAGAGCCGAATACAAGGCATGCCGACAGAGACATGACCACAACCAAAACAAGGGAGAGAATTCTTTTGAACATGTTGATGTTCCTCCTAAAAAATTTTTTATTTACAAAAGCGGCTTGCACTTTTATAAATCAACAGAATTTGATGTCGCCGTCTACATTCATAGAGGCAATTCGTGCCAACGACTCCACACGTACCCCATTGCTGCGAATCAGCTTTCCGCCCTCTTGATAAGCCTTTTCAATCACAATTCCCGCGCCTACCACCTCGGCACCGGCTTGTTTGCAAAGCGCAATCAACGCGTTCAGGGCGCTTCCCTTGGCAAGGAAGTCATCAATAATCAGTACGCGATCTCCTTTGGAAAGATAGCTCTTTGCAACCACAACATCATGATCGGTATTATGCGTATAGGAATGCACTTTGGCAGACCACAGCTTGTCCGAAAGATTGGACGCCTTCGACTTTTTGGCAAACAGGACGGGACAATGAAAAAATTGCGCTGTAAGACAGGCTATTCCGATTCCACTGGCTTCAATGGTCAGAATTTTGTTTACACCGCAATTTGCGTACAACCGATAGAACTCCTCTCCCAATCGGCATAAAAAATCCACGTCCATTTGATGGTTCAAAAATCCGTCCACCTTTAGAACGTCTCCGGAATACACTTTGCCTTCTTTGCAAATTTTTTCTTCCAAAAGTCGCATACAAAGCCCTCCTAAATGCCGATGAAAAAAGCACCCTATTTTAGTTTTATTATATAACAAGACGGCAAAAAAATCAATTGACAAAAAAATCAAATTCCGACAAAAAAACATCGTTTTTTCTGTTATTTTGCCGAACCGCGGGAATAAAAGGCAAAAAAGGGCGGCAAACCGCAGGCAAACGAACCGATTTTCCGCACGGAAACAAAGCAAATTGCCTCGGTCTGCGCTTTTTTATTTTTTTATTCTTTTTCTTTGACACAAATCAAATCTTTTGCATAGGGAAGATGCAAAATCCAATCGCAAAGCACATGCCACTCCGCAAGTTTGTGACTGCGGCGCGCATAATAAATACTGATAAGATTTTCGTAATTCATTGTCACCGTCCGCATTTGATTATAGGATGACGGAAGCAATTGAATCATATTGTGCCACGGTTGGCGATTTTCCTTGTCGACAATAAATTTTTGCCGCTCGGACTCCAAATACGCAATCAGTGTGTCCAACGCCGCCAAGCCGACCGCATCCAATCTGTCATGGGAAAAATCGTCCCGCTCGAACGGCTTTGCGTGAATTTTGTGCATGGTAGACGTGGAATTTGCCACCGTACCAACCTTGTAAGTGTCAAACTCCTTCCACCAATACAGCGGTGCCGTAATGTCTACCGATACAAAAATTTGGCGCAAAAATTTGCGGTGGTCGCTGCCCGCATGCGCCAAGCGCATGGCAAGAGAACGGTCGTTCTCTCCCAAAATATAATTGCCGTCCGCATCATAGGCGCTGTCCGAACGATCCCAGCTGTTCATGGGATTGCGCGCACCGCGAATGGCGTTTTCAAAATTCATAACAGCAGTTCTTTCCGCTTTTAGCACAACCGTTTCTCCTCTCTCAATAGCCCTGCGCCGTCAGCACAGGGAAAGCAAAATTCGTTTTAATTCCTGCGGACTGTGCGCAATTCGCTCCGCTCCGTTTTCACGCAGGAAATTCTCGTTGCGAAAGCCCCATGCCACACCGATGTGTTGCATGCCCGCATTTGCGGCAGTCCGAATGTCCACATCGCTGTCTCCAATCATGACGCATTCCTCCGGCTTAACGCCGAGCGCGTCCGCAATAAGACCGGCAAGATACGAATGCGGTTTTGTCGGCTTTCCCTCCAAAACCCCCTGCACCGCCACATGCGGCATATCCGGCAACAGTTGTCCGACCAAATTTTTTAAAACCACATCGTTTTTGTTGGAAAGCACACCGAGTCTTAACCCCATGCCATCGTCCAAAAAGCGAAGCAGGTCCGAAAGACCATCGTATAACCTGTCCGTATGCAGATAAACCGTACCGTAAAAGCCGTGATAATCGGCAAGCACGCGCGAGACCTGCGCCTCGTCTTGCCGAAAATCCGCCGGCATGGCACGGCGAACCAACTCACGCGCGCCGTTTCCGATAAACATACGGATTTCCTCATCGGTATGTTCGGGATATCCGTATTTTTGCATGGTCAGATTGATTCCCTCACGCAACGCGGATACCGTATTGGCAAGCGTTCCGTCAAAATCAAAAATTGCCGCGCGTATCATTTGCTCTCATTCTCCACTTCTGCCGTTCTTCTGTTTTTCAGTATATCATATCCGACAAAAAAAGTCAAGACCGAAAACGCGAAAATTCAGACGCACCCCCAAAAACAACCGTTTTTCGTAAACCTTCCCGTTTGGGTGACTTTTTTGTATCTTTTTTGTAAAGCCTCTTGACATTGAAGCAAAATTATACTATATTATTCTATCAGGCATTTATTTGCCCGCAAGGACGTTTTTATCACCAAAGACGGAGGAACCGAAAATGAAAATCATTACCGTCAGCCGCGAATTCGGAAGCGGCGGCAGAGAGCTCGGCAAGCGGTTGGCTGACCGTTTGGAATACGACTACTACGACAGCGAAATCATTTCCATGGTGGCGCAAAAAAGCGGAATGGACGCTACTTATGTGGAAAACGTGCTGAACAACCACGGGTGGAAAAATTTGAATATTTCTTTTTGCGGAACCCTGCAGCATGCTTCCGCATACATCGGCGCGTCCAAAATCGACCTCTTGCTTCAACAAAAGCAGGTCATTGAAGAAATTGCCGCCATGGGAAAAGATTGCGTCATTGTGGGGCGGAACGCGGACATTCTTTTGCGCGCCTACGCACCGTTCAATATTTTTGTGTGCGCCGACCGCGATGCAAAAATAAAGCGCTGTACAGAGCGCGCGGCAGACGGAGAACGGCTTTCGGAAAAAGAGCTGTTGCGCAAGATGAAACAAATTGACAAAATCCGTGCCGAAACCAGAGAAATTTTAACCGGTGCGCCGTGGGGAGAACGGAGCGCTTATCATTTAACCGTCAATACCACAGACTGGAATATCAAAAGATTAGTGCCTGCCGTTGCCGATTTCGCTTTGGCGTGGTTTGGGAGAACAGAATGAAACAAAGAATACAGCTATCCGATCACTTTACCTATAAGCGTCTGTTGCGCTTTACATTGCCTTCTATCAGCATGATGATTTTCGCTTCGATTTACAGCGTTGTGGACGGTTTTTTTGTCTCCAACTTTGCCGGAAAAACACCGTTTGCGGCAATCAACCTCATCATGCCCGTTTTGATGATTCTTTCAACGGTCGGTTTAATGTTCGGAACCGGAGGCTCCGCAATCGTTGCAAAAAACTTCGGAGAAAAGAAAGACGAACTTGCAAACCGCCATTTTTCGCTGTTTATTTACGTGGCATTCGGATTGGGCATTGTGTTTGCCGTCCTCGGCATTGTGTTCATTCGCCCCATTGCCGTTTTGCTCCGTGCGGATGGAGAACTTTTGGAGCATGCCGTGCTCTACGCACGCATTATCTTGCTGGCTTTGCCGTTTAATATCCTGCAATTGATGTTCCAATCCTTTTTTGTAACCGCCGAAAAACCGATGCTCGGCCTTGCCGTAACGGTTTCCGCCGGCCTGACCAACATGGTTTTGGACGCGGTGCTCGTTATTCTTCTGCCGCAGGAATGGAAGCTGGCGGGCGCGGCCATTGCAACCGCCATGAGTCAAGTCATCGGCGGTGTGGTTCCGCTGTTTTATTTCGGACGAAAAAACAACAGTATTTTGCGTATCGGAAAAGCCGATTTCGATGGAAAAGCGATTCTCCACGCCTGTACAAACGGCTCCTCGGAATTTATGAGCAACATCTCCATGAGCGTGGTCAGCATGCTCTATAACATCCAATTGCTGAAATACGCAGGCGAAAACGGCGTTGCGGCGTACGGCGTTATGATGTACGTAAGTATGATTTTTTCGGCCGCGTTTATGGGGTATTCCATTGGCACAGCTCCCGTAGTCGGTTATCATTACGGTGCGCAAAACCACAAGGAGCTGAAAGGCTTGCTGAAAAAGAGCCTGATTATGATTGGCGCTTTCGGACTTGTCATGATTTTATCCGCCGAACTTTCGGCAGACGCGCTGGCAAAAATTTTTGTAGGCTACGACCAAGAGCTGACCGACCTGACCGTTTCCGGCTTCCGCATTTTTTCACTGTCCTTTGCTTTTATGGGATTTGCCATTTTTGCGTCCGGCTTTTTTACGGCGCTCAACGACGGTTTGACATCCGCGCTCATCTCTTTTTTGCGTACGCTGGTCTTTCAGGTAGCCGCTGTTTTGCTGTTGCCGCTGCTTTTTGACATCAACGGCGTTTGGTTCTCCATTGTCGCCGCAGAGCTTATGGCGGTTGTGCTCAGTACATTCTTTCTCATTTTGAAAAGGAACAAATATCACTATTTCTGAATCATCGTGCTCCAAACAAGCAAAGCGCTGCGGTTCCCGTACAATCATCGGCGGGAACCGCAGCGCTTTCTTTTATTTCATTTGCTTAATTGTCAAGCTGATATGCGACAGAAAAAAGTTCTGCAATCCGTTCCGCTTGTGCGGTCAAATGCAGATAACCGAACAAGGTCTCCATACCCGTGGCGGCGCGGTACTCGCTGACCGTTGCG
>CAYYCU010000022.1:0-2327 GCA_964470415.1 uncultured Ruminococcus sp. | reverse complement strand
TCTCCCTTTGTCTTTTCGGCGGACGGATCGGGGTAATGTTCCTCCAAAAGAACCTGCACGATGTTTTTTAAATAGGAGGACATGGACGCCAACCCCAAAAGCAAGAGGAAAAAGTCACGTTCCGTCTCCGGATTCAGTTCGCTCTTTTCAATAAATTTTTGCAACAAATCCCATGCCGATTCCCGTTCAAGCTCCTTCATTTCCAAAAAGCGGGAATAGGTTTGCTCCAGCATCGCGCTGTCAAACTCCGTACGTGCGTAAATATTTTGCAAAATACGTTTGATTTCACCAATGGAAAGCGTGTTTTTGAGTTCATAAACCAAAAGCATTTGCAAGATTTGCGTTTTGGTATATTTTTTCCCCTTTACCGGAGAAATCAACCCGTCCTTGGAATAATTGTTAATCATCGTTTTGGTCAGTACGCGATCCCGAAAACGCGCGGAACCCTCCTGCAGTTTTTCGGTCATCAGGCTGGTAATCTGATCCAAATACAAGTCAATTGAAGGAATCTCGTGCGGAGAAAGATCGGCATCCCGCACGGCGTCTGCCACCAAAGCTTCCAACTGCTCCTTATCCATTTATCAATGCTCCTTTTTGCTGTTCTCTCATTGCTTTTTGCGGTATGCTTGTCCGCTTTTGATAAAATGCAATACCATTATAACCGATTCCGAGATAAAAATCAATAGCTTACAAAATAAAAGCGCCGTATTTTGCAAAATACCGCAGCTTGCATACGGGCGCACTTAATATGAATATTTTGAAAAGAAAGCCGCGAAGGTCTTGCAAAATCAAGAATACATTGTTATAATATATAAAGAATTGACAACTGCGCTACGGAGGTAAAAATGGTACAAGGTGACCTGCAAAAAACAGAGGGCAAACGGTTTGGCGAAGAACGGGCGCTTTACGGAAGCCGAAACGTTTGGCTGAAAAATTGCGCATTCGATGGAAAAGAGGACGGCGAAAGCGCGCTGAAGGAATCACAAAATATTTTGGTGGAAGATACATACTGCAATCTCCGCTACCCGTTTTGGCACGACCAAAACCTGACCGTCCGCAATTGTGAACTTACCGCGCTTTGCCGTGCCGCGCTTTGGTACTCCGAACACATTCAAATTTCGGACAGCCGCCTGCACGGTATCAAAGCATTGCGGGAATGTTCCGATATACAAATTGACGGTTGCGACATCATCTCGGCGGAATTCGGCTGGTCCGCAAAAACACTGCAAATCAAAAATTCATCGGCCGAGGGAGAATACTGTTTGCTCCGCGCCGCCGATATTTGCCTTGAAAATGTCACGTTTTCCGGAAAATATTCGTTCCAATATGTGGAAAACGGAAAAATCGAGCATTGCCGTCTGGATACCAAAGACGCATTTTGGCATGCCAAGAACCTGACCGTATGCAACTCGGTTGTCAAAGGAGAATACCTCGGCTGGTACTCCGAAAACATCACGTTTATCCGTTGCAAAATCATTGGCACCCAGCCGCTTTGCTATTGTAAAAATCTTCGGTTAATCGACTGCGAAATGCAGGAAGCAGACCTTTCGTTTGAAAAATCCGAGGTAAATGCCACGCTTACGGCACCGATTGTCAGTATCAAGAATCCGTATGCGGGAGAAATCCGCGTGCCGGCGGTACGGGAAATTATTCAAACCGATAAAAACGCACACGGACGCATTCTTATCGGTTAAGTGCACGCGCGGAAAAACACCGTTTTCAATCTCAATTTTACGAAAAATCCCCCCAAAAAGCCGTCTCGCACGGACAATTGCTCAAAAATGACAAAAATATTTACAATCTAAACCACAAAAACTATTGACTTTCTGAACATTTTCATGTATAATTCTCTTATATGTAATTTTATTCGGAGGAATATTATGAAAAAGCTTCTTGCATTGTTTCTTGCCGCGCTGATGATTTTCACGCTTTTCGCTTGCTCGGATAAAGACGAAGACGGAAAAGACAACCTGGACGATTACGAACAGGAGGACATTGTAATCGACCATATCACGGACGAAAACGGCAATACCTTTTATTTTGACTCGGTTGACAGTGAATCCGTTACCATTACAAAATACGAAGGCAGCGATCAGCCGCACGCATTGGAAATTCCCGAAAAGCTGAACGGAAAAACCGTTGTTGCCATCAGTTCGCAAGCGTTCTATTTCTGTTCCAATATTACATCTCTTACGTTTTCGGCCCCCATCACCTCGATTGGGGATTATGCCTTTGCGGGTTGCTCGATGCTGAACGCTCTTGTGTTGCCTGCCTCGGTCTCCTCTATCGGTGACGCGGCATTTTACGGTTGCAGTTCTTTGGAAACG
>CAYYCU010000021.1:4687-14875 GCA_964470415.1 uncultured Ruminococcus sp. | reverse complement strand
ACTCGGTCTTTTCGCCCGTAAATTTGGACGAGGTAACACCGTACTCACGGCAGAGCGTTTGCAGTTCGCAATTGGTGGAACGCACGCAAGAAAGGCAATCCTGATTGTGATTGGAAAGCAACAACTCCAAATTCATCTTACGGGATGCGGCAATTTTCGGTGTGTTGGTTTTAATTTGCATTCCCTCGGTGCAGGGATATACACAGGCGGTTACCATGCGCCAAGGGCCCAAAGCCGGTCCGCGCATTTCGGCAACCTCCACCAAGCAGAGACGGCATGCGCCAATCTCGTTAATATCTTTCAAATAGCAGAGCGTAGGAATATCAATATGCGCTGCTTTTGCGGCTTCCAGAACCGTGGAACCCTTTGCGACAGAATAATCTGCGCCGTTAATCTTTACATTAATCATATCCATTTGTCCACAATTCTCCTTTCTTATTGTTTAGAAATAGCTTTGAACTTACATGTAGGCAAGCAAGCACCGCACTTCACGCACTTCTTGGTATCAATCGAGAAGGAAGCGAGCTTGTGACCGGGTGCCACATAGTCGGTTCTGCTGATAGCGGAAGCAGGACATTGTCTTGCGCACATACCGCAACCGATACATTTGTCCGCATCAATGCTGAATTGAACCAGCTTCTTACATACGCCAGCAGGACATTTCTTGTCCACAATATGGGCAACATATTCGTCTCTAAAATAGCGAAGCGTTGAAAGAACCGGATTGGGGGCCGTTTGACCAAGGCCGCAAAGAGATGCGGATTTAATATAATTGGCAAGCTCTTCCAATCTGTCAAGATCTTCCATTTCGCCGTTACCCGAAATAATCTTGTCCAAAATTTCAAGCAATCTCTTGGTACCAACGCGGCACGGCGTACATTTACCGCAGGATTCATCTACCGTAAAGTCAAGGAAGAACCGTGCAATGTCAACCATACAGTTGTCTTCGTCCATAACAATCAAGCCGCCGGAGCCCATCATCGAACCGATTTCAAGCAGATTGTCATAATCAATCGGTGTATCAATCAAATGTGCGGGAATACATCCGCCGGAAGGTCCGCCCGTTTGAGCCGCCTTGAACTTTTTGCCGCCGGGAATGCCGCCGCCGATTTCTTCGATGATTTGACGAAGCGTTGTTCCCATAGGAACTTCTACCAAACCGGTGTTCTTGATTTTGCCTCCCAGTGCAAATACTTTCGTTCCCTTGGATTTTTCGGTACCCATGGAACGGAACCAATCCACACCCTTCAAAATAATCTGCGGAATGTTTGCATAAGTCTCTACGTTGTTCAAAACGGTCGGACGGTCAAACAAGCCCTTTACTGCCGGGAACGGAGGACGAGGACGGGGTTCGCCTCTCTTGCCCTCAATGGAGGTCATCAAAGCGGTTTCCTCACCGCAAACGAATGCGCCTGCGCCGAGACGGATGCCGAGATCAAAACTGAAATCGGTTCCGAAAATATGTTCGCCGAGCAAGCCGTATTCCTTTGCTTGGTCAATTGCAACCTGCAAACGGTGTACGGCAATCGGATATTCCGCACGGACATAAACATAACCCTGGTTGGCTCCGATTGCATAGCCGGCAATTGCCATTGCCTCAATCAACGCGTGCGGATCTCCTTCCAAAATGGAACGGTCCATGAAAGCACCGGGATCGCCCTCGTCCGCATTACAGCAAACATATTTTTGTACATTGCCGCGGTTTCCGGAAGCGAATTTCCACTTCAATCCGGTCGGGAATCCTGCGCCTCCGCGTCCGCGAAGACCGGAATCCAAAATGGTTTGAATGACTTCATCCGGCGTCATTTCGGTAATTGCCTTACCGAGTGCCGCATAGCCGTCCATTGCAATATATTCTTCAATATCCTCCGGATTAATCACACCGCAGTTACGCAGTGCCACACGGTGTTGCGACTTGTAGAAAATGGTATCGCTTAAAGCAGCATGCGCTTCTTCTTTTTCGCTTTGCGCCGCGCCCGTATCATTGTAAACCAGACGTTCTACAATACGTCCCTTCAGCAGATGTTCGCTGGTAATTTCAGCCACATCCTCTACGGTTACGTTGCTGTAAAAAGTACCGTCCGGATAAACGATGACAACAGGTCCCAAAGCGCAAAGACCGAAGCAACCGGTTTGTACAACCTTTACCTCATCTGCAAGTCCCTGCTTTTCGATTTCCTCGTGAAAAGCCGCTTGAATTTTTTGGCTTCCGGAAGATGTACATCCGGTACCGCCACATACCAATACATGAGATCTAATCATGATGCCGATACCTCCAATTATGCATTCTTGGCAATTGTATATTCCTCTACAACCTTGCCGCCTTTAATATGATCTTTCAGCACTTTTTCTGCCTTTTCGGGCGTCATGCTTACATAAATAACTTTCTCATTGCCGGGCGTGTAAACCTCAACAATCGGCTCGTACTGACAAAGTCCGATACATCCGGTCTGGGATACGCTGACATGGCTGTTCAGTCCCTCTCTGTTAACGCCCTCTACAAAGGCATTCAAAACGGGACGGGCGCCGGCTGCAATGCCGCAGGTTGCCATACCGACAACAATGCGGGTATCTGCACATCCCTCGCGTATCACAATTTTGTTTTTCATTTTGTCTCTGATAGCTGCAAGTTCTGCCAAAGATTTCATAAAATTCAGTTCCTTTCCTCATTTGTGATAATATTTTTATATTGTTCTTTCAAATACCGTGCAATCCATTGAAGAATCTCCGGACTGTTTAACGGAATGTCGGCACCGAGAATTTCCCGCATCTGCCTTGTGTCCAGTAGCACCTCAAGACCGCTTACTTGATGCCGAAATGCAAAATCAATATTCGGACTTCCCTGTATCAGAGTCGTCACGGTTGATACAATATCTCCCATTGGAGTATAATCAATATGCTTTTTATAAAAAGATGCCGTAATTCGGGTGCCGTGTGAATCGGGAAACCCTATTTGATGACGCGATGTCACCGTCAAAGAACCGCCCGTTTGTTCGGCCGCCGATTTTAAAAACGGAATACCAAGCCCCACGCGGCGTGTTGTTCCGGTGGTATAAAACGGATTTGTTACATTGCGCAACGCTTCCGCTGTCATTCCGCAACCGTTATCGGTTACGGACAGAACCAGCTTTTCTTCGGTTTCTTCAATTTCGATTTTTATCAAGGACGCCTGCGCCTTTACGGAATTTTCGGCAATATCCAAAATGTTCAGAGAAAGCTCCTTCACTGTTTTTCTCCTCTCAACATATCAAACGACAACACTGTCGGCACACGAAAAAGACACAGGTAAATATGAAAACCGCAATCATAGCGATTCATGATTCCGTTTTTGCCAATTCAAGCGCAAGTTCATACGCCGTTTTTTGCGATGTGAAAAGATTGATGCCCTTTTGGCGAGCCGTTGCCTTGACTTCTTCATCGGGAACCACACCTTCTGCCAAAATAATGCAGGCCACATCAACCAGCGCGGCAACCGCAACAATATTGATGTTGGACATAATGGTAATCCAAACATTGTCGGCCTTTGCATGTCCCATTACCCAACTCAACAAATCGCCGATATAAACACCGGAAAAGGTGCGGTCATCCGTAACCGATACAGGCTCCAATGCCAAGCGCTTTGCCATTTCATTGATTGTCATATCCTGTTTTTTCTCCCTTTGACAAATTTTTATCCAACGGAGGTTGTCCAACATTCCGGCAGTAAAAAGGAACGGACACCCGAACACAGCGCATGACAGTTATCAATCGGAATTATTTATATTTTTCAAGAATGGAATCCACATCGTCAACCTTCAGTCTGCCGTAAACTTCGCCGTTTACCGTTAAAACGGGAGCAAGACCGCAGGCACCGATACAACGGGTTGCCTCAATGGAATACTTTCCGTCCGGAGATGTACTTCCGACCGGAACATTCAATTTTTGGGAAATGGCGTCAATGATATCGCCGGAGCCTTTTACATAGCATGCGGTTCCGAGACATACTGCAATTGCATACTGCCCATCGGGATTGAGTTTGAATTGTGCATAAAAGGATACAATTCCGAAAATCTCTTCCAACGAAGTACCGGTTTTTGATGCAATGATTTTTTGCACTTCGATAGGCAGATATCCGTAGATTTCCTGCGCCTCCTGCAAAATCGGCATCATTGCTCCTTTCTCATCGGCGTGCTTTTCAATTACCGCAAGCAGTTTTTCTTCCTGCTCTTTTGTCCCATGAAATTCGACTGTTGTCAATTTCTTTTTCATGATTTAAAAAACCTCCTGAATTTTTTGTAATAAACCATTGGAAAGCGGCGATTTTTTACATTTGAGAATATATTGCTGCAAAAATACATTCCGATTTTGAAAAAATATGCCGCATTCGCATACACGGACATTTTATTATACTATATAATTTGTAAAAAGTCTATACTTTTCTTGAAAATTGTAAAATTTTTTTACAAAATTCGATGTCCTTTTGAAACTTTTTTCACAACACAACCGCAAAAAAAGAGAAAAGGAACCCGTATGCGCAAGCTTGCGCATACGGGTTCCTTTTTACATTTTAAAACTTTAAGCCAATGTTACGGGCAATCCCGTTTCTGCCGACCGGAATGCCGCCATAATGATTTTCAAATCGGTACGCATTTGATCGTACGTTACATCCTGCTCACAGCCCGTACGGATAGCATTGATAAAATGACGGTAATAATCGTGTACATCGGACGCAGGGCGCGGCACGGTATAGGTATCCGTTGTGACGCTGTCACGGGGCGCCATGGTTTTGGTAAGACCTGCCGCCGTTTTCACCGGCAAAACATCGTTTTCGTGCCAATGCTTGCATTTTACCACTTTTGCTTCTTCGCGCCAATCGGTTAACAGCATGGTGCCTTTTTCGGCACGCATATAAAAGCGCGGCATTGCGATAAAATTGTAAGTTCCAAGCTCAACGGTAGCACGCTGTCCGCTTGCAAATTCCAGTTCCAGGCGGAAGCCGTCGTCCACCTCTTGATTTGTAATATGATCGCAAACGCAATATACGCGCTTTACATCCCATCCGAAAATCATAAGAACCTGATCAATCAAGTGAATGCCCCAGTCATACAGCATACCGCCGCCGTACTTTTTTTCGCCTCTCCAGTCGGAAGGAATGCCGCGGCTGCCCTGTACACGGGATTCGATATTCAATACTTTACCGATTTCGCCGGAATCGTAAATTTGTTTCATCGCCAAATAATCCACATCCCAGCGGCGGTTTTGATGAGTGGAAAAACGCACCCCGTTTTTCTCCGCAGCAGCAATCATGCGTTCCAAAGAATCGAGCGTTAAAGTAACCGGCTTTTCGCAAATAACATTTTTGCCGGCATTCAATGCCGCAATGACAACCTCTTCATGACAATCGTTGGGAATGGCAACGGTAACAAGCTCAACCGAGGAATCCGCCAACAAAGACTCCATGGACGCGTATGCATGAATTCCACGGCTTTCCGCCAATTCCGCACGTTCTTTTTTAATATCGTAAATGCCGGCCAATTCCGCAACATCGCTTTTTAAAAGATGTTCCGCATGCCAGCCTCCCATACCGCCATATCCAATGATAGCCGCCTTCATTTTTTTCATATCAGACAGTTCCTTTCTTATCGCTTTCCAAACAACCGTATCCGAAATATCCGAACCGGATATTCATGATAAGTATATATGATTTTCAGATTCTTTTCAAGATATGTTTTGCTTTTTTTGTGACATTTTTTGCTATAAGCGCTTTATTTTTGCTTTTTTAAAGAAAAATATTGCAAAACCCTTGTCAGAGTTGCTTTTTTATTGTATAATTAATTCGGTTTATATAACAAATTCAATATATTCTGAAAGGTACGGTAAAAAACGTGCAAATATCCGAACGTCAAAAACACATTCGCAATTTTTCGATTATCGCACACATTGACCATGGCAAATCCACGCTGGCAGACCGCATTTTGGAGCAAACGCAAACGGTTGCAAAGCGCGATATGGAAGAACAAATTTTAGACAACATGGATTTGGAGCGTGAACGCGGCATCACCATTAAAGCACGCGCCGTAAAATTGGACTATCTTGCAAAAAACGGCGAGCTTTATACCTTTAATTTGATTGATACCCCCGGCCACGTGGACTTTAATTACGAGGTGTCTCGCTCTCTCAATGCCTGTGACGGCGCCCTTTTGGTAGTGGATGCAACACAAGGCATTGAAGCACAAACCATGGCAAACGCCTATCTTGCCGTGGACGCCAATTTGGAAATTATTCCCGTAATCAATAAAATCGACCTTCCTTCTGCGGATGTTGCGCATTGCCGTACGGAAATTGAGGATGTCATTGGCATTCCGGCAGAGGATTGCCCTGCCGTCTCCGCAAAAACCGGTCAAAACATTGAAGATGTTTTGGAAGCCGTTGTGCATCAAATTCCGGCGCCGGTCGGAGATGAAAACGCACCGCTCAAGGCGTTGATTTTTGATTCCTACTACGACAGCTATTTAGGCGTTGTCGTAAACGTGCGGGTTATGGACGGGCAAGTGAAAAGCGGAGACAAAATTCAACTGATGAGCACGGGTGCAACTTTCGATGTGGTGGATGTCGGAACCATGGAGCCGTTCGGTCTGCAAAAATGCGCTTGCCTTTCTGCGGGAGAGGTCGGTTATATCACCGCCTCTATCAAAAGCGTAGGCGACACGCGCGTAGGAGATACCGTTACGCTGGTATCCAATCCAACCGCAACCCCTCTTCCGGGCTTTAAAGCCGTGCAACCGATGGTTTATGCGGGAATCTACCCCGCCGATGGTGCGCGCTATCAGGATTTGCGTGAAGCATTGGAAAAACTGCAGCTCAACGATGCGGCATTGCTTTTTGAACCCGAAACCTCCATTGCGCTTGGATTTGGCTTCCGTTGCGGCTTTTTGGGGCTTTTGCACATGGAAATTATTGAAGAGCGGTTGGAACGAGAGTTCAATTTGGATTTGATTACAACCGCCCCCAGCGTAATTTATCAAATTAAACTCAAAAGCGGAGAGACCGTACGCATCGACAACCCCTCCAATTACCCCGCACCCGACACGATTGATGTGGCATATGAGCCGTTTGTAAAAGCAAATATCATCACTCCCGTTGAATATGTCGGCGGCTTGATGGAGCTGTGCCAAAATCGCCGCGGCGTATTTATTGATATGAAATATCTTGACACCACGCGCGTAGAGCTGCACTACAATCTTCCTTTGAATGAAATTATCTATGATTTCTTTGACGCGCTGAAAAGCCGCTCGCGCGGATACGCCTCTTTGGACTATGAGTTTGGAAGCTATGAGCCCTCCAAGCTTGTAAAGCTGGATTTTCTGTTAAACGGCGAACAAGTAGACGCGCTTTCCTTTATTGTTCATGAGGAAAAAGCCTATGCCCGTGCGCGGCGCATTGCCGAAAAGTTGAAGGAAAATATTCCTCGCCAGCTTTTTGAAGTGCCGATTCAAGCCGCTATCGGTTCCAAGGTGATTGCGCGCGAAACCGTGAAAGCCGTGCGCAAGGACGTGCTTGCAAAGTGCTACGGCGGCGATATTACGCGTAAAAAGAAGCTTTTGGAAAAGCAAAAAGAAGGCAAAAAGAAAATGCGTCAGCTCGGCTCGGTTCAGGTCTCGCCGGAAGCGTTTATGGCAGTGCTGAAGCTGGACGATGATCAATAAAAGCACTTTTTCGGCAACATCCGTTGCAAGCAGCCCGCCGTTTCCGCATGGCACCTCTCATCCCAAATAGGCAACAATACCGTTATAAATTCCCCGTGCAAACAAAGCGGCATCGGAACGCATGAGCGCCGCGTCACCGGGATTGGAAATAAATCCGATTTCCACCAATACAGCGGGCATATCGGTTCGCCGCAAAACATACAGTCCCGGTCTGACCTGCATGCCGCGATTGCGCAGCCCCGTTGTTTGAGAAAGGCTTTCCACAATATCCTCTCCCAACGAAAACGCACGGGACGGGCGCGAATAGGCAAACGCTTCCACCCCGGTTGCCTCCGGAATATCCGAAGAATTGGTATGAATGCTGATAAAATAATCGGCTCCCCACGCATTGGCATCGTTTACCCGTGCTTGCAGGCTGGTAGAGTTGGAGGTTCCCAACGCCGTAGTGGCGGTAGGACGGGAAAGACGGACTTCAAAATCGGAATCGGCGCGCAAAAGCGTTGCCAGCTCCTGCCCTACGCGGTACGTGATGTCCTGCTCTTGCAACCCGTTTCCCTCTGCCCCTGCATTCGGATTTTCGGGATTGTGTCCTTGGTCTATATATATTTTTATTGCCATATATTTCTCTCCCCATATACACGTAATCTCATAAACAGCGTATGCAAAAAATAAAGAAAATGATATTCATTTTCTTACGCCTTGCAACCCGCGTCTCTGATATAACAGGAAAGGAACCTTTATGAGTTCAATCAAAAAGCTTGATAATGCAACCAAAGAAAAAAATCGGATAGAACACGGTATGCTCTATTTGGTTGCAACGCCAATCGGCAATCTCGGCGATCTTTCGGAACGCGCTGTCAAAGTGCTTTCCGAAGTGGATTTTATAGCCGCCGAGGATACGCGCAATTCCATGCGCCTGCTCTCTCACCTCGGCATCGGCAAACCGATGATTTCTTATTTTGAACACAACAAACGCGAACGCGGCGAACAAATTGCCCTGCGGCTTCAAAACGGAGAGTCCTGCGCCTTAATCACGGACGCCGGCACTCCCGCCATCAGCGATCCCGGCGAAGACATTGTGGCGCTGTGTGCCGCACGCGGCATTCCCGTCACTTCTGTTCCGGGGCCCGTTGCCTCCATTGTCGCGCTGACGCTCTCCGGACTGCCAACCGGCAGATTTACCTTTGAAGGTTTTTTGTCGGTTAATAAAGCGGAACGCCGCGCGCATCTCTCCGTGCTGACCTCGGAGCAACGCACCATGCTTTTTCATGAAGCGCCGCACAAGCTTCGCACAACTCTGAAAGATTTTGCCGAAACATTCGGGGCAACCCGCCGGATTGCAATCTGCCGCGAGCTGACCAAGCTGAATGAAGAGGTACTTCGCATGACGGTGGCGGAAGCGGTGGCTTATTACGAAGAACGGGAGCCGCGCGGCGAATACGTGCTGGTTGTGGAGGGCGCCTCTGCCGCGGCAAAAGACACTTCCGCCTTTTGGGAAGGTATGGACATTCCCACTCATGTTGCATATTACATGGAACAGGGGCTGAAAAAATCGGAAGCCATTAAGCTTGCCGCAAAAGACAGAGGCTTACCCAAAAACGATGTTTATCAAAAAGCCATTCTGTAAATCATAAAGTGGAGGAAAACAAAAAATGAAAAAGAACAATTCTTACTTACGCTTTCCAAACGGACTTTCAAAAGCGCTGACATTGAGTTACGATGATGCCGTCATACAGGATGTGCGCCTCATTGACATTATGAAACAAAACGGTTTGAAAGGCACCTTTAACATCAATTCCGCACAATACATTACAAAAGATTTTGTCTATCCTGCCGATACAAAATGGGGACAGCGCATGACAGAGGAAGAAGCAACCGCACTATACGGGCAGGACGGTATCGAACCTGCATTGCATGCCCACACGCATGCGGATTTGGCACTGCTCCCAACGGCACAAGCCGCATACGAGGTTATCAAAAACCGGGAAGCTATGGAAGCACAGTTCGGTCGCATTGTTCGCGGTATGGCATATCCTTTCGGAACCTTTTGCGAAGAAACGGCAAATGTATTGCGAACATGCGGCGTTGCCTATTGCAGAACCGTCCATTCAACCGAAACGTTTCAAATTCCAACCGACTGGTTGCATCTGAATCCAACCTGTCATCATGCCAACCCGCGGCTGAATGAATTGACGGAAAAATTCATTCAAAAGAAGCACGCCGCCAAAGAAAGGCCCTATCTTTTCTATCTATGGGGACATGCATTTGAATTTGAAAGAGACCAAAACTGGAATATCATTGAAGATTTTGCAAAAAAGACGGGAAACCGAGACGATATTTGGTACGCAACCAATATTGAAATTTATGAATATGTGGAAAGCTACAGAAATTTGATTTTTTCTTTGGATCAACGCCATGTTCAAAATCCGTCTGCATATGACATTTGGTTTACGTACGGAGAAAATCTTTACTGCGTCAAAGCAGGAGAAACCGTCTCTTTACC
>CAYYCU010000021.1:0-4587 GCA_964470415.1 uncultured Ruminococcus sp. | reverse complement strand
TATAATATTGGCGAAAGGTCAAGGAAGGTCAAAAAGGAGGCAACATGCTAACAGATTATATTGCTCAAATGATTGAAGAAATGCTGAACGAAAGCAACGGAATTTTGGAATTGCAAAGAAACGAAATGGCAAACCGCCTTGGATGCGTGCCAAGCCAAATCAGCTATGTCATTTCCTCCCGCTTTACACCGGAGCGCGGGTACATGATTGAATCGCGCCGCGGCGGCGGCGGTTGCATTCGCATTGTGCGGAAGCAAATGAACCGCGATGAATATCTCATGCACTTCTTTTGTGCCATCGGAAATTCCATTGAGGACGGCGAGGCACTTGCTTACCTCAAGAACCTGCTTGGAAATCTGTGTATTACCGAACGCGAATTTTTGATTGCGTCCGGTGCGCTTTCCTCCGCCGCGCTCTCTTCCGTACCGCCTGCGCAACGCGGAACGGTACGCGCCGCCATTTTTAAACAAATGATTTTATCTCTTATGTCAAGCAGATAATTTTTACATCATTTGTGTTTTTACAGAAAATTCAACATCTTTTGCGCGCCCAATGCGCTATAATGTAACAAAAAGAATGCCGAAGCAAAATGCATCGGCAACAGAAAGGAATGATTTTTATGTTGTGCGAAAAATGCAAAAAAAGAACAGCAACGGTTTTTTATAATGAGAACATCAACGGCAAAACGCGTTCGTATTCTCTGTGCGGAGATTGCGCCGCCAAATTACGGGAAAAAAGAGACTTGCAGGACATCACCTCTATGGTAGACAGTTTTGCGGATCCGTTCTCTTTGCTTCACAACAATCTATTCGGCGGATTTTTCGGAATGCCGACCGTCAAGTCCATCTCCTCCGAAAAAAAATGCCCCAACTGCGGCTGTACGTATTCGGATATTGCAAAGGACGGCAAAGTCGGATGCCCCACCTGCTACGAGACCTTTCGCGATGAGCTTTCCCGTATGATTGCGTCCGTACACGGAACCACCTCGCATACGGGCAATGTGCCTGCGCGTCACCGTGCAAAGCAAGCACGCGCGGAAGAGCTGAAAAGACTGCGGCGCGAACTGAACGAAGCGGTTCAAAACGAAAATTACGAAAAAGCAGCTACATTGCGCGATGAGGTACATCGCCTGGAAGCCGAGAATCAAAAGGAGGAACAATAAAATGGCATGGTACAATACAGTCGGTAAAGCCTGCGACACGGTCATCAGTTCCCGCGTGCGCTTGGCAAGAAATCTTTGCGGTTATCCCTTTGATACAAAGCTTGATACGGCGGGAGCAAACGAAATCATCGAAAAAGTCAGTGCACCGCTGGAGGCATCCGGGTTCCGCAAAATCAATTTTGCAGACCTCTCCCCCGTTATGGCAACCTCATACGTGGAACGCCATTACGTCAGTCCGGAATTTGCCGTAAAGGATACGCCGCATGCACTGCTTTTACAGGAAGCATCCGGAATTGCCGTCATGGTATGCGAAGAGGACCATTTGCGCATTCAATCCATTTTACCCGGCTTGGCATTGGAGGAGGCTTACCAAAACGCTTCCCGCACCGAAAAGCGGCTGGATGAAGATTTTGATTTTGCTTACAGCGAACAGCTCGGCTATCTTACCCACTGCCCCTCCAATCTCGGCACGGGAATGCGCGCATCGGTCATGATGTTTCTTCCGGCGCTTACGCGCGGCGGATACATGGATTCGCTTGCAACCCAACTTTCCAAAATCGGGCTGACCATGCGCGGTCTGTTTGGAGAAGGCAGCGGCGCCGCAGGGTGCATGTATCAAATTTCCAATCAAATCACGCTCGGAATTACGGAAGAGGACACACTCCGCAAGCTGGGAGAAGCCATTCGGCAAATCAACGAAAGTGAACAAAAAGCACGAAAAGCCATTACGGGAGATGCATTGGATCGGCTTACGGACCGCATCAAACGTGCGGAAGGAACGCTGAAATATGCCTACATGCTTTCCTCCTCCGAGTTTATTAAGCTCTTTGCGGATGTTCGCTTTGGCATTGCACTCGGCATTGCAGATGACATTTCCTACGAGCAACTGGGCACACTTTTGGTAGACGTTATGCCGGCTACGCTGACGCTTTCCGCCGAGAATGCACCCAAAACAGAGTCCGCACGGGACAAGCTACGTGCGCAAAAAATACAGTCTGTTTTACAACCCAAACAAGCGTAAATCTGCCGTTTGATGCAAACTGCACGGCAGAAGAAAGGAGTTGCCCTATGGCAAACCGTTTTACACAAAAAGCACAAAATGTCTTAAATTATGCCCTCCGCTCCGCCTCCGAAATGGGACACACCTATATCGGTTCCGAGCATCTTTTGATGGGACTTTTAAAAGAAGAATCGGGCGTTGCCGCGCATTATCTGACGGAGCGCGGTGCCAATCTTGAAAACGTACAAAGCGCCATTGCGCAAATGGCAGGTGTCGGCTCCCCCACATCGGTCTCCGCAACGGATATGACGCCGCGTACAAAAAATATTATCGAAGCCTCGCTTTATGAATCTCAACGCGGCGGTCAGGACTATATCGGTACAGAGCATCTGCTTTTGGCTTTGCTCAATGAACGCGATTGCGTTGCCGTACGCATTTTGGAAAATCTCGGTGTTTCCGTAAGTGAATTGCGAACCGACCTGACGGATTTTTTGGGAAATTCCGCTCCCTCCGAACGCGGCAATACGCGTTTCGGTGCCTCGGCCGATGGAAAAAGCACGCTTGACGCATCTCCAACCTTAAAAAGCTTTGGCAGAGATTTAACCGAAGCGGCAAAGCACGGAAAAATCGATCCGATTATCGGACGCGATACCGAAACCGAACGTGTCATTCAAATTTTGTCCAGACGTACCAAGAACAACCCTTGTTTGATTGGAGAGCCCGGCGTTGGAAAAACGGCGGTGGTGGAAGGATTGGCACAGCGCATTGTGGCAGGCAATGTCCCTGAAAATTTGCGGGATAAAATCATTGTTACACTTGACATTGCTTCCATGATTGCCGGTGCAAAATACCGCGGAGAATTTGAAGAGCGCTTTAAGAATGTCATGGAAGAGGTACGAAAAAATCCGAACATCATTTTGTTTGTGGACGAGCTTCACACCATTATCGGTGCGGGTGCTGCCGAGGGAGCCGTGGATGCCGCAAATATCATCAAGCCGGCTTTGGCACGCGGAGAAATGCAACTGATTGGCGCCACAACCATTTCGGAGTATCGGAAACACATCGAAAAAGATGCCGCATTGGAACGCAGATTTCAATCGGTTACCGTCGGCGAGCCCAGCCGTGACGAAGCCTTGCAAATTCTTTTCGGACTGCGCGATAAATATGAGGCGCATCACAAGCTGAAAATTTCGGACGATGCGCTGAAAGCGGCGGTTGATCTTTCCGTTCGTTACATTGCCGACCGCTTTTTACCGGACAAAGCAATTGACCTGATTGACGAAGCTGCCTCCCGTCTCCGCATCAGCGCGCACACTTCCCCACCCAATCTAAAGGAACTGGAAGCCAAAATACAGGAGCTTGCCAAAGAAAAAGAAGAGGCGATCTCGGCGCAGGATTTTGAGCGTGCCGCAAAGCTTCGCGATGATGAGCAAGCATTAAAAGGCGACTACGAAAAGAAGAAAAGCGAATGGGAGCACACCCAAGACAGCAAAGCGCTAACCGTAACCGATGCGGATGTTGCCGATGTGGTAACGCAATGGACCGGTATTCCGGTAAACCGCCTGCTGGAAGAAGAAAGCGAAAAGCTTTTGCACTTGGACGAGCTGTTAAAAGCGCGCGTAATCGGTCAAGACGCGGCAGTGGAGGCCGTATCCAGAGCAATTCGCCGCGGCAGAATGGGGTTGAAGGATCCCAGGCGTCCAATCGGTTCCTTCATTTTTATGGGACCTACGGGAATCGGCAAAACAGAGCTTGCAAAAGCACTGGCAGAGGTCATGTTCGGCGACCGAAACGCCATGATTCGTTTGGATATGTCGGAATATATGGAAAAACACAGCGTATCCAAGCTCATCGGTTCCCCTCCCGGATATGTCGGATTTGAAGAAGGCGGTCAACTCACCGAAAAAATTCGCCGCAAGCCCTACTCCGTGGTATTGTTTGATGAAATCGAGAAAGCACATCCCGATGTCTTTAATATTCTTTTGCAGGTATTGGAGGACGGCATGTTAACCGACTCGCAAGGGCGGCATGTCGATTTTCGCAATGCAATCATCATCCTGACCTCCAATGTAGGGGCAGGCGAACTCAAGGCGGCCAATACACTCGGTTTCCTCTCGGAAAGCGTAAAAGATGATGCAAGCGCGCAAAAAGAAAGAATGATGCAAGCACTCAAAAACACGTTCCGTCCGGAATTTTTAAACCGTATTGATGATATTATCATCTTCAGCAGTTTGAAAAAAGAAGATATTGAAGCAATCGCTTCCATCATGCTGGAAGAAGTGCGGCAACGTATTGAAGCCTTGGGAATGCACATTGCCTTTGCGCCTTCGGTAGCGGAACTTTTGGCAAAGGAAGGTTTTGATCCGGAATTCGGTGCTCGTCCGTTGCGCCGTGCAGTCGTCCGCATGGTGGAGGACGTCTTCTC
>CAYYCU010000020.1:12466-15044 GCA_964470415.1 uncultured Ruminococcus sp. | reverse complement strand
TTGCAGGCAAACACCCAGTTGAGCGGTACTTTTCTTCACCGCCGTACGCAAAGAATCAAGCTGTTCCGGTGAAATGCAAAGCGGCTTTTCGCAAAGCACATGGATGTTACGCTCCAACGCCGCTACGCACATATCGGCGTGCAGATAATGCGGCGTGCAGATATGCACGGTATCGGGCTTTTCCCGCTCCAGCATTTCGATGTAATCGGTGTAAATCGGCAGTTTTCCCAGATTGTATTTTTCAATTTTGATTTGGGCTTGTGCGGGATTGATATCGCAAAGCGCACAAAGCGTTTGTCCGGCCTCGCGAATTGCGGTAATGTGATTTCCCGCAATCGCGCCGCAACCGACCAACGCCACGCGAAATTGCTTTTTCATAAAAGACATATCTCCGAATTTTTTAGATTTTATGTTATGGAAAAACAGAACATTGAATTATTTTTTTTGCGATCCGTAGGAGCCATCGGTGTTCAGCACCACATCGTTGGCTTCCTTTTGGCGGCTTGTGGCAATCCGCTTGTTCAGTTCGTTCAGATACAGGTCATCGTCAATGGGGAGCAACACGGTTTTGCCGAGCCAGGTGGAAAGCAACATTGCGTCCATCAGCTCAACACCGCGGATGCCTTCGGTACCGTCTACAAACAACGGTTCAAGACCGAGAATTGCATTTGCAAAGTTGTTGAGAATGCCCGCATGCTGCGGATTTTTTCCATCGGTTTCCACTTCAAAAACTTCCTTTTTGGGCTCACCAAAGCCGCCCGTGTAGGTGGCGTTGAATTCGCGTTCGGGTGTTTCCAGCTTGGAAAAGGTAAGAACATCCCGCTTGTTGACATGTTCGCAGACCAGTTTGCCTTTGTTTCCGAGAATTTCAAAGCGGTTGGTGCCGGGCGTATCGCCCGTAGAGGTGACAAATACACCGGTGGCGCCGTTTTCATATTCAAGATAGGCTGTGACATCGTCCTCTACCTCAATGTCATGCCATTTTCCAAAGTGGCAGAAGGAGTGGATGCGAGCGGGCATCATGCCGGTAATCCATTGCAGCAGGTCCAGTTGGTGGGGGCATTGATTAAACAGAACGCCGCCGCCTTCTCCGCGCCAGGTTGCACGCCAATCGCCCGAATCGTAGTAACTTTGGGAGCGGTACCATGTTGTAATGATCCAGTTGATACGCTTGATTTCGCCAAGTGCGCCGGACGCCACCATTTCGCGCATTTTGCGGTAAACGCAGTTGGTGCGCTGATTGAACATTACCGTGAAGAGCGTTTTGGATTCTTTTGCCACTTCGTTCATTTCTTTTACCTGCTTGGTATAAACCCCGGCGGGCTTTTCGCAGATGACATGCAAGTCCATTTGCATCGCCTCGATGCTGATGGGCGGGTGAAAGTAGTGGGGAACCGCAACAATCACGGCATCGCAAAGGCCGGACGCAAACATCTCGCGATAGTCGGTGAAAACAGCAACCTGCTCGGCACTTTCCAGTGCTTTGATTGCAGCGGTTTTGGCGGGTTTGAGGTCACATATGGCAGTCAGAACTCCGTTTTCCACTTCACCGTCCAAAAAAATTTTTGCATGCTTGGAACCCATGTTTCCTACGCCGATAATACCGAATCTTACTTTTTCCATACTTTGGTTTTCTCCTCATGATAGCCGAGCTTGGTCAGCAGTTGTTTCAAATGGGTTACGGCACAATCAAAAGCATTGTCCGCGTTATCAAATTCCATACCGGTTTTCAGCTTATGGCTGTCAATCCGCTTGTACGCTTGGAAGATGTGAAGATGCGGCTCCACCGTCAAAAACACGGTGCGGTCTGTGGCGGCATCTACGCGGCGCAAAACTTCTTCGTACGCGCCGTTGCCCATTCCTGCGGGAACGATACATTTTTCTTCAAAGCGTGCATCCTTGATGTGAAGATATTCCAAGGCGGGAAGTGTTGCTTCCATGCCCGCAATGGGATTTTGATTGTTTAAGACAAAGTTTGCCGCATCGAATATTCCGCGCAAAGCGGGAAGATTGGTGAGCAGATCCCGTACCTCGTTTGGATTCTGTCCGTAGATTTGGGATTCATTCTCATGACAAAGCGTGATGCCTGCCTTTGCGGCCTCCTCCAATAGGATATGCATACGGCGAAATACCTCATCACGGCATTCACCGAGACGGTCTTGCGGGACAAAAAAGCTGAAGATACGCATGTTTTTTGTGCCGAGAATTTCGCATGCACGTAACGCACGGCGAAAATCGGCAAGGTGCAATTCAAAATCGTCATCAATTTTGAATTTTCCAATGGGGGAGCCGAGGGAGGAAACGCCAATGCCCGCTTGTTTCAGCCGGTCGGAGATTGCTTGCAGCTCCGCATCGGTCTTTTGGATGATGTTTCCGTTTACATTTCGCGGCTCAATGTAGGCAAGTCCGTTTCGTTTCAGTGCCGCAATTTGATGCGTCAGATTATCGGAGGCTTCATCCGCAAAAGCGGATATCAAAAACTGTGCCATTGTGTGCAGTTCCTTTCTTCGTGATTTTGTTTTGATTTCGATTTTCGCAAAAGATTGGCTGTCTTTAATGTACAATGGGGCGCAGATGT